>JAOTSC010000099.1 GCA_030247525.1 bacterium
GCGAATTTCTCCCGCGACAGCGCTTTAGTCGCACTCGAGAAGGTTGCCCAATTCGACGAACTGCTGCCCGGTTTCTATGTCTGGCACCTCATCGATAAGAAGACCGGTACTTATCTAACCGCAGTTACGCAAGGCGAAGCCCGGATTTCTCCGAACCAATTGCGCCGTGTTACCAAACGCAAGTTGGAACAGGAACGGCAAGCGCTAGTCCAAGCGAAATCCGATCTCGAAGCACAAGTCGCTGATTTAGAAAAGCGTAAAGCCGCGCTGCTCGGTCAGATGGAAACGATAAGCAAAGAGCGTGATGTCGCTAAGGATGAAGTGACCAAAGTGAGCGCCGAAAAGCAAGTTCTCAATGCAGAGAAGGAACAACTCACCCTCAAATTGAATTCGGTTTATTATTCGATTGGCAACTTCAATGAATTGTCCAAGAAGGGTGCACTCAAGAAACCGTTCCTCGGAAAAATCAAGAGCGAAGACCTCTCGAAAGTACAATTCGACCGTACGCTGGATTTGTCGAAGTTGCAACAGATTTCGCTCACTGCCGCCAATGTTGGCTTAAAGCAAATCAAAGGCATCACGATATTCCCGGAAGCGATGTATAAAGCCAATGTCGATTATAAAGTCACCTTGGAAGGGGGAAACGCTACAGTGTTGTTTACGAACCCGGATCGTTTCAAAGGCACCAATATCGTAATCGCTGCGAAGTAATCATTTCTTGCCGAGAGCAATACAGAACGGGGTGTAGCGATACACCCCGTTTTTGTTGTTCGTAATCGATAACACAACCGGTTCATTTTGCTCTGGAATGGATTCGTTGTTATTTTGGGGTGTCGAAGTGTACATACTTCATCGGGAATCCTGTGCTCGGCAACGAAAATCAGGAGCGGCCCCCGCCACGGTAAGCGTTGAAACGAATCAGACATGCCACTGTTTTCACCGGATCGAACGAATCGGTTGGGAAAATGGGAAGGCGATTCGGTCAGCCCCACGGCTGATACGCAAGTCCGGAAACCGGCTTCGACACTGTTAGCCCACTCGCGGGGTGCGAGACGACGGTGCGAATTCCTTACCGCATTCTCAACACCAGTCCTACTCCTCCCCCGATGCTTCATATTCATGGACGGGAGGTCTCATGATCGTCGATTTAATTATCAAGTCGTTATCTCAATTCCGCACTCGACACACCATTGCGTTTCTCATTTTTGCCACCAGTGGTTTACATACTGTCAGCAATGCCGCATTTCCTGATTCACATGGGATATTCTACATCCGGAATTTTACGAATTCTCATCTCATCTGGCAACCGTTGGATCAATCTGCAGCAGTCGATTTAGGGTCGTTAGGTACGACAGCGAACCGGGTCAAATGCTCAGAAGAATATGTTATTGTTGTTCATTCGGGTGGGTTTCAAACGGGAAGCGGTAGCGCGCTCTGGTATGCCACCGTAATCGAAGTGACCCAAGCAATCCAACTGCAACGAGTCATCCAATGGACGACCTGCACCTTCCCTGCTTTCTCTAATGCTTACGACGTTGCAATCGTTGGCGATACCGCATGGGTGACCTTGTTAGGATCAAGTCAAATCGCCGGAGTTCGATTGAGTACGAACCAGCAATTCGCTACGGTAAACACAGCATCTTATCCACAAGATGTTCTTTTGGCGAATCGACAACTGTATGTCAGCGGTTCCGGTTTTGGATCAGGGCGATACGTCGCTCGCCACAACCCAATCACCGGATTACTCATCGACAGTATCGCGGTCGGCACGAATCCACAAGGATTGTGCGTTTACGATGAGAACATTTACGTTGCCTGTTCCGGAACCAGTTGGACGCAACCGCCGATCGCTGGTAATTGCACAATCATCCATCCAACCGGACTTACAACGAGTATCATCCATCCTACTATTACTGCTCACCCTTTCAGCATTACAGCCACTACTTCAGGGCGAATTGTCTTGATCGATTCCAACGAACCAAGAGTCTTTCAGATTGAGCAGACACAACCTGGCGACTATCGTTTGATCGTTCCGGCAGCCGTTGTGGCTGACTGGAATGTTGTTGCCACGGTACAGGATTCCCTTGTAGTTTCATCATTGCAATTAGATGTTCTTAATGTTTTCGATTCCGATTGGAATCCCGGTCAATCTTACTCCACCTCTGGCAATGCTGCGGCGATGGAGTTTTGGCAGGGAAGAAACAATACCGTTTCGGAACAGCGATCACACGTACCAAACAACACCGTACTTCAAACGGTGTATCCAAATCCATTTAACTCGAGTACGAATATTCTCCTCCGGTTACCACATAGCGAATCGGGAACCCTAACAATTTTCGATCGGAGCGGGCGAGAGATTCAGCGGAATGTCGTTCATGGCAATGGTAGCGGCAATACCCGAATCACGATTCGTCTTAACGATAAGGCAAGCGGTACTTACTTTGCGCAATGGATAGGGAAAGGTTCTCAAGAAACAATACCACTTGAGTTAGTGAAGTGAAGTACCACTTCCATTGGCTCTGCCTACTCTTGCTTATCGGTCTTTTGGGTTGTTCAAAGGACGATTCCGAAAACCCGGTTGTTCCGGAAACTGCCGACCCGTGGCCCGATGAAGTGATTTCCTTCCGTCCCGGTTCAGGAGCGGGATTTGGACAATCGAATTATCCCGGAAATGTATTAGGAGCGCCCGATACTTCTGCCAGTTGGTACTCCCCCTCTAATCGGGAAACTGAAATCCTTGCGATGGGAAATGGTGGCGAACTTGTGTTGGCATTTCGCGATGGCGGCATCGAAAACGGTGAGGGAGTCGACTTCACCATTTTTGAAAATGTCTTTGAGAACCGGATATCTCATGAATTGTACCAGGAGTGCGCCTTCGTGTCCGTAAGCGATAATGGGAACGATTGGTTTACTTTCCCTTATGACACAATAACTTTCGTAGGATTGGCAGGTCGAACCCCAACCAATGGAAACATCAATCCTACAATGTTCCCGGAAGCGGGGGGAGATGGCTTCGATTTAGCAACCGTTGGATTGCAACATGCTACTTTCGTGAAATTAACCGATTGTGGTTCCAGCATACCTGACGATGGCGATTCCTTCGATCTCGATGCAATCGTTGTGCTGAACGGTGAAGGCAAGTAATCAGTGTTTTAAACAAAAAAGTAGGGGGGCAAGACACCTTGCCCCTTTATGTTGTAGTGAATTATGTTTAGCTCAGTCGGACTTTTCAACCGCCAAGAGTGCCTTTGGTCCGTCGGAAGCACTAAAGTAATATCCAACACCCGCTTTTGTTCGTACAAAGATTTGATCCGATTCAAATAGTGAAACGGCAAATCCGCTATCGGGTAACATCGTAATGCGACTCGGACCGCCAGCGAGTTGAATCGCTCCCACCGAGACCCAATTATCTAAACGAACTGCCTGTACAGTTCCCACTGAATTCGTACTTAAACTCCAAGCCGGAAGATAGCCCCACAAACCACCGGTAGAATCGGAACCTATCGCTAAATCACCAACAAAGGCGCTAAACACAATCGGTGTCCCGATAACAGCCAAAGAAGTCGCATTGAAATGCCACAATGCACCACCGATATCATTGTAATTCCCAGTACACACGACATATAAGTCGTTTCCATTTACGCGTGCGACTTGCGGATTCACACCAACTTGAATTGTATTCTGTACCTCGGATGCCAATGAATCAATCACCATGATCGATCCAATTCCAAACTGTTGTGTTGCGAGATAGTTCGTATTTGTTACAACGACTCGTCCGTCCGGTAGTACCGCAATGCCTTGCGGAGCAACGCCGACGTTCAAATGACCATTCACGGGAATGTTGGTATTTACGTCGTAACAACCGATTGTATTTTCCAGCCAATTGGTGACATAGTAATAATTGCCGCTCGCGCTAAAGGCAAGGGAATAGGGATTGGGATTTGTACTATATAAGAAAAGATCCACTGATTCCAGAAACACTGGCGCTTGCTCTTCATTCGTCTGGATAGAGTACTTTAGAATACTCGCCGTTTCCGAATGCAGTACCCAGATTTCATTCGTATGTGGCCGACGCACAATATCGTTGGCGGTTGGATCAAGTCCCCGAATAGCCGTGCGATTGCTGCCACTTGCTAATTCCAGTGCATTCAAAGTCCGGGCAAATTCATTCGCGATGTACAGAACACTCTTGCTGCCTGCAATGGCGACTGGTTCCGAAGAAGATGGTCCCGGACCGGAACATCCGATCAGGCTCAGAAATGATAACAAGACTGTGCTAATAACGAAAAATCTCAACCGAATCATGAGTAACTCCTACCACCCTAACCATTGAAAAGAACATTCTACCATCCGTCCCGGCAACGCCACTCCTTCTAACGCCCAACGTTCCCGGTTATATATATTACGTAGCGCAAGCGATACCGTGAGAGTGTTATTGGTTTGTTCATTGATAAACAACCGATAGGAAACACCCGCGTCGAGAATCGTTTCCGATGGTAAATCATACATTTTTCCAGTTTTGGGGTCGGTATTGGCTTCTAACGTATAACGTCGGGATTGGTAGTAACATCGGAAATACGTTTCATGTTGAAGACCATTTCCAAAACGGTAATGCGCCTTCGCGTCGAGTTGAACTTTCGGGATCAGTGGTAACTGATTTCCCCGATTTACATCGTCTGATGTGGCAATTCTCGCATCGGCATAGGAGAATGAGGTTCTCGTGGAAAACGGTGTCCACCATTTTTGCTCTGAACTTACGACACATCCACTCGCAATCGTTTCTTGTGTATTCTTTGGCATGTACTGACCGCGAGAATTCATTTTCCAGACGATTCCGTTTTCAACTGTCCGGGTGTATGGCATTATCAGTAGCGACCATCGCTTATGCTGGTAACGCAGCTCAGCACTCCATTCCCGGGAACGTTCCGGAAGTAACTCAGGATTGCCCGTCGCAAAAATCGTCGAAGCTAAGTACAAATCGGTAAGCGATGGCCAACGAATCGCATCGCCAACACGAAACACAATATTCGTTTCTGTTTGGGGTTGGAACCCAACCGAGAAGCGCGGCAACAGGTATGCACGTTCAATGCGCTCTTTCCACCAGTATCCCCCATCGAACTGCAAGGCGCCCGCAACCCAAGCCGATACCCCGGATAATGCAAACTCCCGGCGAAGTTGGATAGTTGTTGTTACCGTTGATCTACCCGCGGTATTCGATGCATGATTGGCGTTTGCCGAAATGTGGTCAACTGTGGTTACTTTATCGACTGCTCCCCGGAATTCTCCGGATACACAAGTTACACGATTTAGTGGTTTCGTGTATTTTGAATATACTTCCAGTCCTTGCCAACGTGACTCTTCATCAAACGGTAGAAACTGTGTGATACCAGCAGGGGAATGTTGTTCGGCTGGTCGGGTTAAGCGTTGCCGGTCGGTTCCAATCATCCATTGAATTAGAAATGGTTTCTTCAAAGAACCGGTAATACGATAAACATCTTTCGTTTCGATCGATTCGGTTTCGACTGCTCGTCCCACTAAACCGGGTACTCCCCGCTTTGAGCGATGCAAGGAAAACGCCAACTCGATTGGATATTTATCCATGATTGGGGTGTACGCGATACGGAGATTATGCCACTCGTAAGATGGAAATCGATCCCGGCGGCGGTCATGGGGATCGGGATAATTGCTACCTTGTGGTCGATTCCGGAAAGTAAAACCAATTCCGACCGGATAGCGCTGTCCGCCTAACCAATAAAAATCCGCACCACGGTTCTGTTCGCCATCAAAATACACATTTGTGAGGCTTCGTTTAGTTAATGCTGGCGTTGCTAAGCGAATCGCAATTTCACCCCCTTGCGACCCCGATTCGGAGCCAGTCGAAATCGAAGCAGCAGTAACTGGCCAAAACGGGGTTTGACGAAAATCGGCTAAGCCGTTCCGCGAATCGTTCATACGAAAGTTATCAATCGTGTATAACGTTCCCACTGGATTGTTTCCAAACAGTCCAATCCGAATCGGTGCGGCGGCATAATACTCACGTAGCAACAAACCGGGCACTTCCCAGTCGGAGCGACTATTTTTCGGAAGGGTATCAAGTAGAGTCGATGATTGATAACTCGATTCGACGACCAACACCGGTAAACGAAGCGTGTCTATCGTTTCGTTAGCTAACAGCAACGATGGAAATATAACCAGAGCGAACCTAAGCATACACAGGAACTGCCACCGCATGGTTAATCCCACAAGGTCCAGCGAATTCCCCACACCTCTTCCCGATGCATCGCTTGAAAACCGGGTAGTTCTTCGTAGTTCTCACCAAAGAAATTGGTAGCGCCCCAATTGATGCGGAGTGAGTATATTTGCACCGAGAGTAAGAGGTCGATCGGAACCCGAGCACTTTTCTTGGTCGTACCTTGCGTTGTAATCCACTCTCGCTCTCCGATAAAGCGAAACCGGGTTATCGCACTCCATTGTAAAGCATCGCGTTTGTAGCTGCCGACCGTTCCAATATCGCATTGCCCCCACACTGTCGGAACGTAATAAGGGGCTTCGTTTTCATACTTGACATACGTGCCGGTAGCATCGATTACTCCCCAACCAAAGGGGTGAGACTTGAACGTAAAACCCGCCATATTGTACTTCAGCTCATCTCCGTTTCGTGGAGAATACACCGAACCATATATCGTATCGAGTTGAATAGTTGTTGCAATCGGATTGGTTTCTGTTACCGATGTAAAAAACAGCTCGGTTACGGTTTGAGATGAAAAATTCTTTTTCAGTTGGAATCCACCTCGCCAACTCTTCACTGGTTGCAACTTCTCATAACCGGCATACATTTTCGTAGCGCTGTTAGCTAAAACCACCGGATCGTAGGATCGTGAGTACTGCGTAAGCGAATCGTTTTGATAAAGTTCCTCTATCGTCGGGAAACGAACCGATCGCGCACTCCAAACAGTAGTCCGTTCAAAGAGTGTATTCGGTAAGTCGAATGCAAGTTTACCTTGTGGCTCCGTTTTGTACTGATTTGTGCCAATCCCCGAAAGTGTGACTCGGACGGGAACGAGCCAATTCTGCGAGACGGAAACCTTTCCTTCCAATTGTATTTGCACTGGAACCAGACTTTGATCTAGGTTGGCACGTAACTCCTCTAATCGAAGCGATGTAACAATTTCTCCAGACCCAATACGATTCGTGACCGTACCGCTTACCCCTAACCGACGACCCTCATTTACCGGGAGTCGAAACAGGCGTGTTTGATTCCGGGTCCAATACCCTTGCAATTTCCAATGGGAAAATGGTAATAAGGAGGGAGAAGCGTTCCGTTCGAGGGAATCGCGTAACAACGAATCGACAAATATTTCACCCGGTAACGATTTTGCAAGGATTGCATCGACATCGAACCGCTTGATCGACCGCATATTCTCTTCATAATAGGCGATACCGTAATGATCGGTCGTCTGCCTACCGAAGAGAGCAAATGCCGGTTTACCAATCGGGGTGTGGCGATAGTGCGCTAGCAATGTGGTTGCGTCAAGCGCAGCTCCCCGAAACCTGCCGTCCGCCTGCGATACCGACGTAGCGAAACCCCAATGGTCGATGGTCGTCAACGGTTGAAAGAACCGGAAATCCGCTCGACCCAAGGCATAAAATCCATCCCGGTAATCGACCAGCATCATTGCCCGGCGCGGCGTTGGTATCAGCGGATCGATTTTTACGACATTTCCTTCCTCACTGAAAGGCCCGCCGGAAACGTTTGATACGCCCCGTACTGGCAGTAAGTCGTCGGGGGTGAACCCGGATATCGGGTTGGAATTGTCCCTCCCGAAAATTTCCGTTTTCATCCCTTGGGGATCGTGCGGTGCGATTGCAAATGCCGGCTGTCCGTAGAATCCATGATGCAGCGAATAGATGCCGGGCATTCGTCGCCAGCCATCAGCGAACGAGCGCTCATCGGTTGCCAGTAATGACGAATTAGAAAATGATGGGGAATAATCGTTGGTATCTACTCGGAAAAACGAAAAAGTCTTTGGGATTAGTAAGGAACTGTCTTTCAAAGGGAATTCGGTTTTACGGGTTTTTACGCGTTTACGGTTCCAAGCATTCGTATCGATGGTGGATTTATTCTCATTGGTGGGAATAACATTCAGTTGTTTTGGTTTCGTAGTATCGGTAACAACCGGCGTCCCACCGGTACCGCTGGACGGAACGAATTCGCCGGCAAACGAGAGTTGGAACGCACAACCAACTAATCCAATGGCAAGGATTCGCAGGGAGTTTCTTACGGCTCGACAGGATCGAGGAATGATCGGTAAGAAACGAATTCGCGCAGACTTCATGAGACTCTCCGGAAAAGCGATTGCGCTAAAGCAACTTGCAATTTATCGCGCAAGGGTACAATCGCAACGAAGAACAGAACGGTATTTACTGCCGCTTTTACTGCAGTAAACGGAATTTGCATCACCAGAATCGTGGTGAGTGATACTTTCTCCATCCCTGCCAGTAAAGGAAAGGATAATACCGTTATCACATCGAATACAATCGACATGAGCAGTCCAACCAGACCCCACCCCAACCGGTGTAACAAAGTAGTACCGGGAAATACTTTTTGATAGAACCCGGCAACACCGCCGAGTAACGCCACACCCAATACTTGGGCTATGAGGAGAAATACCCCGGGCGGTCCCCAGGGATTCAGTAAAGAGTAGAGTCCCTCACCAATCGCACCAATAGCAATGCCGGAACGCCAACCTAACGTTGCGCCCGCCAATGCGACCGTAATGGAGACCCCTTCGATATTTGGGAGAAAAACGAGTAGATAACCAACGGCTACAACCGTCGCCGACCATACGCCAATTCGTACGGCGGCGACCATCGAGCCGGTGATTCCGGAAAAATTCGTTTCCGGAGCAATACGATTCACGACCCCTCCCCGCGGAGGCAACGTCGTTCATTGCGCAGGTATCCTGACTCACGATAAGCCGGTTTCCCAGATTACCGATTACAGTTGCGGGGCAGTGACGGACTCACACCATCTTCCCCTGCCGCTTCGGTAGAAGCGTTCGATCTCCGGCGAGCAGTGAATGCGACTCGCCGGAAGCTGTCAAAGAATGAGGGAACGATTGCCTAAACGTTGCCTACGATTACGCATGTGAAGCTTTGGTATAAGTAGACTTCTCTTTCACGCGGGTTGCCTTGCCAGTCAAGCCGCGGAGATAATATAGCTTCGCCCGACGGACCGAACCGCGACGCATAACTTCCAACTTCGCGATACTCGGGCAATGGAGCGGCAAAATACGTTCAACGCCGACGCCATTGGAAATCTTCCGGACAGTAAATGATTCGGATAGTCCACTGCCACGACGACCAATAACGGTGCCTTGATACACTTGAATACGCTCTTTATCCCCTTCAATCACACGCATGTGAACGGCGATGGTGTCACCGATATTGAATTGGGGAATCGCTTCCGCCGGTTTCATCTGTCCAGCGGTGATAAAGTATTTAAAATCCATGATACGTTGTCCTCATTCACTGAAAGGGTGTACAAAAAGACACCACTTTGATTAGGTCGCGTACTGCAACCTCTGCTATTAAAAATCGTTTAACAAATCAGGGCGGCGTTCGCTCGTCCGGCGTTTTCTCCGCTCGCTTCGCCACGCTTCGATGGCGGCATGGTTGCCGTTGCGCAATACTTCCGGCGGCGTCATTCCTTCAAACTCCCACGGCCGGGTATACCATTCGCAATCGAGCAGTGGTGCATCGTAGAAACTGTCCACTTCCGCCGATTCAAAATCGTTCAACACCCCGGGGATCAAGCGAACAATCGAGTCGATCATCGCCAGCGTAGGGATTTCTCCCCCGGTTAAAACAAAATCGCCCAATGACAATTCACAATCGACCCGGGTCGCCCGAAAGCGTTCGTCTACCCCTTTGTATCGTCCACAGACAAAGAGTAAACGGGAACGTTTCGACAGCGATTTTGCGATTTCCTGCGTGTACGGTACACCATCCGGCGTCGGGAAAATCACATACGGACTTTGCCCTTCGCGTAATGCTGTCGCTCGCAATTCATCGACTGCGCTGCACAACGGTTCCGGTTTCAACACCATCCCCGCCGTACCGCCAAATGGAATGTCGTCGACTGGTCGATGTTTCCCGGTCGCCCAGTCCCGCAATTGATGACAACGGTACTCCACAATGCCACTCTTTTCCGCTCGCTCGAGAATACTCGAACGAAGAATTGCCGATACCGGCTCCGGAAATAGCGTGAGTACGTCGATTACCATTTATCGCTCACCCGTTGGCAAACATCGATTGAAACAAAGTTGCCACTTCTGCTAAGATCGCCACGTCACTTCGCATGCGCATGATCGCATGCTTCGTTCCTCGCGAATCGTTAGTCATCCATCCACGGGAGTAAACCGGGTAACAGTTTCAGTGTAATTGTTCGTTGTTCGAGATCGACCGCTTTGACGAATTTCTTGAGAAACGGCACTAACGCGGTTTCACCGGATTCCGAACGAACTTCGAGCAAATGCGAAGCGGGATACTCCTGTACTTCGACGACAGTACCGCATATACGGCTTTGATCGTCGTAGACTGACATCCCGGTTAAATCGTCATTGTAAAAGAGCCATTTTCCCTTGAGCGGTTGTCGTTCTTCCACTTCCAAGAAAGCACCAACCAGACGTTCCGAGATTTCACGTTCGGAGACTTCGGTAAACTTTACGGTGAAAAACGCCGTCTCGCCGCGCACTTGGTACTTCTCCAGCGTTAACACCGGATAACTCGCTAACAGCGCTTTCGTTACCGGAATTATTTTGTCGAAACTGACAAAGAACCGCTCGCCGGTTTTCCAACGATGAGGAGCGTCGCTTAACGACTGTACGACCACTTCTCCCCGTAAGCCGTGAGGCCGGACGATTCTCCCCACAGTGATTCGCTCAGACATTACTGCACGAATCCGTTATTCGCTTTTTTCAATTTCAGCAGTAGTGGCAAACCGGTCGGGATACTTTGCCATCCATGCCTTCAGCGCAGCGTCTAACTGTTCGGGCGTTGCGTTTTGATGCATTTTCATTTCGTACAACTGCATCACGCCTTGGTTCGATAAAATTGCCCGGGCGGTATCGGTCGGCTGGGCGCCTTTTTCGAGCCAACTCAATGCCTTCTGCCAATCGAGTTTCACGATTTGTTGTTTTGGTAGCGGATCGTAATAACCCAATTTTTCGATAAAGTTACTGTCACGCGGCGACCGGGAATCGGTCACCAGGATGCGGTAGAAGGGGCGCTTTTTGCGGCCAGCCCGCGCTAAACGAATTTTAACCATTGTCTTCCTGTTATCCTTTCATTCTCACTTTAGAGCACCGGTGTAACTCCGGTGGTGATTTCGGCGGAAACGGTATTTTTGCTGCGAATCCGCTTCTCTTGTGGCGTAAACACTTTATTCACTGCCACGAACTTGGTTGCGTTTCTAATACGTATTTCGACTCGGCTAATCCGATCAACCGAGTCCAAAGGGGAGTTTCCCGCCCTTTCCAAACTTGAAGCCACCCATCTTGCTCATCAGCTTACGCATTTGATCGTATTGACTGAGCAATCGGTTCACTTCCTGTAACGGTCTGCCACAGCCATTCGCAATCCGTTTGCGGCGTGAACCATCAATGATTTGCGGCCTACGACGCTCGTCTTTCGTCATACTTTGAATAATCGCTTTGACGTAGAGGAGTTCTTTTTCGTCGATTTCGGCGTCTTTCAATTTCGCGCCGACGCCGGGAATCATTTTCACCAAATCCTGTAACGAGCCCATCTTCTTGATACTCTCGATCTGCTCGAGAAAATCGTCGAAAGTAAACGTATTCGTTTGTAACCGGGACGCAAGCTCAGCGGCTTTTTTCTCGTCGACTGCCTGTTGCGCCCGTTCTACCAAGGTTACGATATCGCCCATCCCTAAAATCCGTTTCGCCATCCGGTCAGGATGGAACGGTTCCAAGGCGTCCGGTTTTTCACCGGTTCCGATAAACAGCAACGGTCGTCCGGTTGCCGCCCGGATCGATAACGCGCCGCCGCCACGGGCGTCGCCATCCATCTTGGTCAGCACAACACCGTGGAAATCAATACGACGGGCAAATTCGACGGCGGTATTGACTGCATCCTGTCCCGTCATCGCATCGGCAACATACAAGATGTCCGAGGGGTTCACCGCCGCTTTGATTTTCTCCAGCTCGCCCATCATCACATCGTCGATGGCGAGTCGTCCAGCGGTATCCAAGATCACGACGTCGCGGGCTTGCCGGCGCGCTTCGTCGATACCGGATTTTACAATCGATAACGGATTCTTGCGGTCGCCCACACTAACCGGAATCCCGATTTTTTCGCCGAGAATCACCAACTGGTCGATAGCGGCCGGACGATATACGTCGGCGGCGACCAACATCGGATAGCGTTTTCGCTGTTTGAGCCACAATGCAAGCTTTGAACAAAACGTTGTCTTACCGGAACCTTGCAAACCGCAAACCATCACGATTGCCGGCATCCCGCCCAATTTCAGCGGACGGTAGTCACCTCCGAGCAATGAAACCAATTCATCGTGAATAATCTTCACGATTTGGTTGCCCGGCGAGACCGAGGAAAGAATCTCCGTGCCGATAGCCTACGCCTGAATGCG
>JAOTSC010000100.1 GCA_030247525.1 bacterium
TCGTTATCCATATTACCCGCACCAAGCCGGATGGATAATGACCCATATCGGGATACTTGTTATACTTGCCGGGGCTGTTATCAGTCGAAATTGGGGTGTAGAAGGTCAACTTATGCTCGCGGAGGGTAATAGTTCTTCTGTTCTCGATATGAGCAGTCATCAACTCGAAGTTTCATACCCTGATGGTGTTGCTGGCGAGTTACCGTTGCACTTAGAGGCCCTTCCCCGTCGAGAAGGGATGAAACCGAAAGTGATACAACTACCTGAAGGACGAGGTAGCATTTCGTTGATCCGGTTTCTTCCGGCGGGCGTCGGCAAATCAATGTACTCCGAACATCCCAATGGATTCGTCGCAGTAGCTGTCCGGTTAGAGGCCCCTATGGCTTCGACTGATGAACTTCTCTGGGCAGGAAGCGCACAAACTTCCCGTTGGGAAATCCCTATGATCGGAGTAATAAAATTACTACAAATTCCTACCGATCAACCAGACTGGAATGCAATCCCAGCACAGCCTAACGATTTGATTCTGGTGGCGACGCCGACAATGCTATTACTTCACCGCCAATTCGATGGATTCGCGAAACTGGATACCGTGCAAATTGGACGGATGATACCTTTGACAACCGGTACAGCCGCCCTCACCGTAATCGAACGTAAAGACCGCGTAATACAAACGGTGATGTATGAGCCCTCAAAGGGACGTGGAGGAATGCCTGCGCTTCAATTCAGCGTAACTAACAAAGCAGGGATATCTTCGGATCCAGTTTGGTTGGCTTACGGCGAAGAAATGGTGTCAGATGTTGGAAATGCCCGGTTCCGAATGACGGCACAAAAAGTCGATCTCGGTTTTACGATTTCACTGGTCGATTTCAAACGGACATTTTATCCCGGGACAAATCAAGCAGCCTCATTTTCAAGTGATGTATTAGTCACCGATCCCAAGATGGGGACCTTCCCTTTCCACATTGCGATGAACCAACCGTTAACGCACCGTGGTTGGAAATTCTTTCAGTCGAGTTTTGTTGAAGGTACTCCGGAGTATTCAGTGTTTTCGGTCGGGTACGACCCCGGAACATGGACGGTGTATATCGGAAGTATTATTCTCATCTTAGGATTAATCGGGATCTTTTTTGTAAAACCTTATTTGAAGAAGAGATTTCCGCCGCCATTAAAGCAAGTAAATTCGTAGCGGTTTTGCGATTCGGATCGTTTCCGAATGCAGACTTTTCCGCTTTCATCGTTAGCAATCTGCGCAGCACAAACTGCGATGATCATATTACCGGAAAAATGGGAGATCGGTAATGAGTAAACTGACAATTCATATCGCGTTAGTTGCGAGCTTTCTGTGCATACTGGTGGTGCCTTCCTTTGCGGCGGTGCAACCGGATGCGGCGCGGATGATCCCGGTGTTGGATGGGGGACGCATCAAGCCGTTGGATACATACGCGCGAGAGCAGGTTCGTAACATATATGGCAAGAGTTCGATTGGCGGCCAGGACCCGCTACAATCGATTTTTCAGTGGATATCCGACCCCGATGCCAGCGCGAAAGCAGAACTCATACTGATCGATTATTTGCCATTGCGCGAAAAGCTTGGTTTGAATCCCGGCAAAAAACGCTTCTCCTTGGAAACCCTTCGTGATAATGCTGCATTTGGCGCACTGATTGAGGAAGTACGCCACATGCCGGATAACGAGCAAAAGAAGATTCATAAGGAAGCGGGAGCAACCTATCATCGTGCGATGACCTTATCGCAAGTGTTGAATCAGGATTTGCCATTAGTTCCTCCCGCTGATCCACATCAACCGTGGGGTTCGCCGGCTCGACACGATCATGGCGTCGCCAACGACGAGCAAATCCACCGTGCGATGGGTTATTGGGTGGATATGGGCAAAGCATTCGCGATGAATGACCAAAACGGTTTTAACACTGCCGCTTCACAGTTTGCTTCGACCACGAAAACCATGGCAGGTTCAACCATGGTTACCGATACCCACTTAAAAGTAGAGTCGTGGTATCATGTGAATCATCCGGCAAGATGGGCGTGGGTCCTCTATTTACTTTCCTTTTTGCTTTTCGTTTCGTTTTCGGTTGCAAATAAACCAAACCTGCGATGGATTGCAGTTACAGTCTGGTTGACCGGTTTTGCTGCTCATTTGGCGGCATTGTTGTTACGTGCATACATCTCCGGCCGAGCGCCTTGGTCGAATATGTACGAATCGATGCAAATGCTTGCTTTCGGTATCATGTTCTTCGCAGTCTTTTTCGAGTTCTTCTCGAAGGCGAAGGTTTTCCTGCCAGCCTCGGCAGTACTTGGTGTGATAGCTTTAGTCGTCAATGACGCAAGTCCTTTCGATCCCTTTGTAACGCCATTAGCGCCAGTCTTAAAAAGCTATTGGCTTACTTTCCATGTGATGGTAATGATGCTTGGATATAGTGCTTGCGCATTAGCGATGGGGATTGGACACTTTGTTCTCGGGTACGAGATTTATAAACCAAAGGATCCTGCGCAGCTTGCCAACTTGGACAAAGCGCTTTATCGCACCGTTCAAATTGCCATGTTGTTTTTAGTAACCGGCATCATCTTAGGCGCGATGTGGGCGAATGAAAGCTGGGGTCGTTATTGGGGGTGGGATCCGAAAGAGACATGGGCGTTGATTACTTGGTTCTTCTATCTTGCGGTGGCGCACGGTCGTTTCTCTGGTTGGTGGAAGCGAACGGGAACCGCTGTGCTATCCATTGTCGGATTCCCGGTTGTACTTATGACCTATTATGGCGTGAATTTCTTCTTAACCGGACTTCACAGTTATGCCGGTGGTGGTTCCCCGGAACCGATGCCACCGTTGGCGTGGGTTTATCTGGTTTTTGAAACTATTTTCCTGATTGGTTACTGGATGATGCGTAAAAAGCGTCTTAGTGCAGTAGCATAGGTAACTTGACAGATACAAAGTAGTGCCGGACTTACGTTCGGCACTTTTTCTGTTCCAATGAATTTAAGTAAATTATTGGTTATATTTTACTTACTATGAAATTGATCAAATCTATTTGGTAGAATAGTTGATTTATTCATATTTTGTGAAAAGTGTATGCATCATAGCTACACTCCTCTCTTCATGCTCTTCTCTCTCTTCTTGAATTATGGTTCGACTCGACGAGTGTAATTTTTACTCTCGAGCGATGTAGGTATCGGTAAACATTCGGTTGGTTTAGTGTGTATTCACAGTAGACGCAACCGTTCCGAAGATTGCCTTTCCACGTACACACTTGTGAGATATTTCACAGTGTAAGTTAATGTATCGTCAAGAAGGAGAGAGTATTATGTTCCAGTTACTTCGTATCGTTCTTACCGCTGTTCTTTTAGCAGTATTCTTCCTATCGCCTTCGTTTGCACAAGACAGTTCCGGAGTCGAATGTATCACCCGGAACTATCATAATTGGGTGAGTTCCATTCAGGGAATCAAGTGGATGCCGAACCGGGTGTACTTAGCTGTTGGTTACTCCGGTTTACGGATAGTAAACATTTCTTCGCTATCGCAACCATCGGAATTGGGAAGTATCTCAACTTTGGGATTTGTGAAGGCGATTGATGTCGTAGATACACTTGCCTTTGTGATAGAAGAGGGCGGTTGCTTGCATATCATCGATATCGCGAATCCCGCCTCCCCTACGTTGATAAGCACTCTTGATCTTCCCGGAACACCGATGGCGGTGGATGCTGTGGGGCAAATCGCATACGTTTCCGCAGGTAGTGCCGGAGTAGTTATAATCGATGCGTCCGATCCGAGTACACCAATAATCCGCAGTCATTTCGACACCCCTGGTTCAGCTTGGAGTGCTTTAGTTGTCGATTCGACATTGTACGTTGCCGATAGTACTTCCGTGCGAGTTTTGAATACTGTTAATCCCGATACACTGGTAGAAATCGCATGGCTTGATCAACCGGCGCGGCGGTTAGCTGTCGAGACTAGCCATTTATTCGTACCGAACATGAGCGGTTTAGCAATCTACTCCATCAATCCCATCGATTCGACGGCATTGGTAGGAACGTTGCCTGCCCCTGCATCGGGTGGTTGGTGGAACGTGGCTGCTTCGGATGGACGAGTGTATTTAACAAATAATGCCGGATTAACGATTGTCAACGTTGCGAACCCCGCCTCGCCGTCAATTCTCTATCTGTACACAGCTGCGCAAAACTCCACGGAATTGACGGTTGCAAATCATATCGCATTTTTGTCGTGTAACGGATTACGCATCACTGATGTAACCACTCCCACATCTCCTCAAACGTATACCACATTCAATCTGGGCGGTTACGACTCTCATATTGCGATGGGGAATGGGAATGTCTTTGTAGCGAATCGGAGCGGCGGGATGTTGATATTCAGCAGCGATTTGCAAACAATCATTGGTCGATCGAATGCACCAACCGATGCTCGGCAGATTGTTGTAAATGGAAATTATGCCTATGTGCAGTCGAGTAATTCCGGAATCCATGTCATGAATTGTACAAATCCCTCCGCCCCATCCACTGCAATGGTTTACACGGAGGGAAATCGAACAATCCTCGATATGACATTGTCAGGGACTAAGCTCTACTTCGCAATCGACAACGGAGTTCGCATCATTGATGTTTCTGCACCTGGATCACCAACCTACGGTGGAGCGTATCGCGTTACAACGCCCGGTACTGCTGTTGCAGTGGATGGCATGACCGTTTATCTCGGGTTGCAATCAGGCGCAGTCCATATTGTAAATGTTACCAATGCGATGTCGCCAACGCTATTGGGAACATATCAGGCAGCTCCTTCGCCGATCCTCGATTTGCAATGCACTGGTACCGACCTGTATGTGTTGAATAATGCAAATTCGTTGCGAGTTTTGTCGGTTGAGAATCCTGCGCAACCACAACTCGAAGCACAATTCGATTCATTGTCGGATGCATCGGGGATTTCGGTATTGGATGATTATGTATTGGTTTCTGAGAAAGGGAATGGTATCCGTGTGCTGTTGCGTGTATCGGACACCGAATTACGAACAGTCGGTTTTTACAACACCCCGGGATCGGCATACCGTGTATTAGTCGATGATCAGCGAGTCTATGTCGCCGATTCCACTAATATCAGCCTCTACGATTATGAGCCATCCACCGATGTCGATGAAAAAACGTCGTTGTTACTGCCAGACCGGACATTGCTACTGCATACTTCTCCGAATCCATTTAACGCAACGGCTGCCATCGATGTTTCCTTACCGGTTACCGGACATGTCTCGGTCAATGTTACCAATATTCAAGGGAGAACGGTTGCGACGCTGTTTCAAGGCTTCTCTGCCAATGGAGTAAAACGGTTATACTGGAAAGGTTGTGATGCGGCGGGATGCAATGTCGCTTCAGGCGTTTACTTTGTTACAGTAAACTCCGGTAGTATTTCCGCATCGCAGAAAATCGTACTGATGAGATAGTACGTCTGTCGGCAAGGTATTTCAGAGATGCTACCTATCTACTCAAGCAAAAGCCGCTTCAACGGAAGCGGCTTTCTTTTAAGCAGAAATATGAAATCAACTTCACGCAGATTCGTCGAAATACGACTACTCAAACACAGTGGTCATTTCAAACCAATGCATCCCATCGGGTGGTAATTGAATGAACAATCCAATGCCAAGCATCTCATCCCCGTCACGTTCGTATTCGGTATTGTCGCGGATGTCGCGAAGTCGAACGGTTCTTCCCGCAATGCCGGATATGTGGAGAGGCACTCGTCCGCTCGCGACAACTGATGAAAGGTTTCCAATCCACAACAATCGGCGATTTCCCGCCCACCAAAGAATCGGAACCATTTTTTTATAGGTGTCGTCATTTTGACCAGAAGGATTGACACCGATTATTTGTGAGAAAGCGTACTCAAAAGGAAACTCCCGCAACCAGCGGCCACAATCAGTACAGAATGCTGCCTGTTCCAGTAATACCGGTTCAACCGGTCGGCGAGTTAGTTGCACAGGTAACTTGACTTTTGCGCCATACTCCTGCCCTTCATGCCACAAAATGTAGCCGGGTTGCATCCAAAGTAAAGCTGAGAGTACCGGTAATTGTTCCGGGGGAACTCTTGATGCGATTCTTGCCTCATCATGATTTTCAAGAAACCGTAACCGGCGGACACCCCATGCCCGGCGTTCCGGGAGGGTGGAACGTAATTCGTTCGTATTACCATACACCGCACGATCCATGAAATCTTTATCGTAAACCGCATCGAACCCCAATTCGATCAATCGGTTTTCCGTGCCCCAATACGCTTCAGCAAGAAAGAGAAAGGAAGGTTTGATTGCCCTGACAGCATCGATTGCCTGCGACCAGAATTCCGGCACGTAATCAAAATTACCACCCCAAGTTTGCTTGAAAATCGGATTAAGCACCAGCATTGCCATATCGCAGCGGACACCATCGCAAAGCTCTGCAATTTTTAACAACTCACGAATCATTGCCTCGCGGGTATCAATCTGCCGAAAATCAAGCTGAGCGGTGTCGGTCCAAGCTGGGAAGTAGGGGTCGCGACCATTTGCTAACCATTTCACCCCTTGTGTGGTATGTACTTCAAACCACCCGGGAGGTGGGGTTTGTCCCGGTTCAATTTCACCGCGTGAGATAAAGTACCCGGGATACTGTTTGACCCATGGGTGATCGATCGCAAGATGGTTGGGTACAAAATCAAGAATAAAACCAAGCCCGCGCTCCGCAAGCCGATGCCGAAAGCGTAACAAGGAAGTCAGCGAACCTAAGCATTCGCATGGCTCATAGGATTGAATCGAATAGGGGGAACCGGCGACATCGTCTTCTTTCCAATCAGGCAGCGCATTGAAATAGTCACGCCGCAATCCTTCATGTGCGATAGCAATTAATCGTCCTGCCGGTGAACGCCGCCAAAGTCCCATACCCCAAATGTGTGTTAACGGTAATGTACACCAACGGTCTAACTCAGTATCGGGAATTGCGTCCAGAGAGTTGATTCTCCCATCCGGATCGAATTGCCGGACAGCGGCGAGCAGATTTACTTCGCGGATGACGAGACGTGCCATAACGGCCTCCCCGGTCGTGCGGTTATGTGGTGAAATGATTTGGGAAGAATGAGGATTGTTCTGTCATTGCAATAGCAACGAACCTCAGGCGGAATATCTTATGCTTAAATATCGGAAGGAATTTCCCCTTACGCAAAGAGAAAACTCGGTTCTTGTGCTATTTCATCTATCGCAATCTATCGAAAGGTCATCGGCAATATCCGGTTCCCGATTAACAGCCGTTCTGCTGTTTGATAAAAGCTGTACAGCTCCTTCCGTAAGCTATCAGCAATAATCGGTTCCGTTGCCAAAAGATTTGTTTTCTCCAGTGGATCGATAACCGGATCACTCATCCGGATATCGCGTTCCAGATTATTGATCAATAAGCGTTGGTTATCTCGCCAACCAACCATCCCGGGATGAGTAAAATACACATGACGAAGTGTATCGGGATCGAACATCGAACGTCCAAACGATGCATGTTTTACCGGAAGTCCACACAAGTGAATAATCGACGGGACGATGTCAAGCTGTGATACCGGCATTGTAACAACTTTTGGGGGGAGCCGACCCGGCGCATACACCAAACAGCCGATACGGAAACGCGCATCGGTTCCTTCAGGGGGTACTTGCGAAGTATGGTCGCCAAGTATCACATAAATCGTTTTTGCGAAGCGTGGTTGTTTTGATTCATACTCAAAAAAACGTCGCAATTCGACATCGAAATTAGCAAATGAGTTGTAAACTTGCTGCTTTTCCATCGATTCGGGAAACGGACGTTTGAATTCCGGGGGGGTGATAAATGGTGTGTGAGTTGAGATTGTAAATGTTGCGTAATGAAATGGTTCATGTAATGTGTCCATTTCTTTATTCATGCGTTGTAAGACGTAACGATCCCAAACTCCCCAATGCCCGTCAAAATTATCTGCAGGAAAGTCACCTTGGTGATAAAACTTATCATATCCGGCAAGGCTTGCAATTTGCATGATGTTCATCGATCCGGCTTTCGCTGCGTGAGTAAATCGCGCAGAATACCCTTGCGACTTTAGAATCGTTGCAATACCTCGCACTTTGGTTTGCTCTTGAGAACTGCCCATGAACGGTGTCCCCATTAAATTGGGGATTGAACAGAGGATTGCCGACAATCCTTCCATTGAACGAGTACCAATCGCATAGCAATTCGTGAAAGCGACGCTCTGTGATGCTAATGAATCGAGAAATGGCATTGTGGCAACTGAGCCGCCGAAACTCTTCAGATACATCGCTGTCAACGATTCGACAACAATAAGAACCACATTTGGTTTCTCTTCGGGAGTATATATCGGAGATAATGCGGTCGCTTGCCGGAACATGGGATATTTGTCGTCGAGGAACTTATCCCCTTGTCCGATTATCATCCGGCGAGTTTCTTTGAATGCGATTGAATCCGGTAACAATTCCTTGATTGTCGCTTCATTGGCAAATGCAGAGGTAACAACGGTATACCAACCGTTTAGAGCCAAATGACCAGAGAGTACATTGTCCCCTTGAAAAGCATTTGTCATCCGCATTGGCTTTAATTGGAAACCGCCACGTATCCCAAACACTGCAATTAAAATCATGAGTAGAGCGATGGGAACGTAGCCCCACCAATGCTTGGGAACGATTCGCTCCGACTGACGTTTGCGAAGGGGATTAAACTGCTTTTTAAGCGTCCAAACCATGAAAACTAAAAACGCGATCATCAGTATTGCCGAGAACCAATACTCAGAAAAAAGTAGTTTGGTCATCGATCCGAGATCACCTTTTATCCCTTTTACTTCAAATGTCAGATGGTGACCAGCTTCTTCGTAGTAGTGGAAATCAGCCCAAAGAAATCCGGCAGCAAAAAGAAATGAAACAATTGACAGTATTGCGACGATATTCGTCCGGATGCGATAGATGCGTTCCGGTACGGGAAACCACAAAAATAAACAGGGAATCGTTACAATAATGAGTGATGTTGCAAAATCGAACCGCAAACCAACCAATATTCCCAGCAATACCTCATACATGGTCATCGCTTGGTGAAATTGCGGATACGCGAAAAAGAACAGCACCCGGAAGAGCTGCAATAAAATCATTGCCGCAAGCAACAACCGCAGCCAGACACGCACACTGTCGGAAACGTACTTCATTCTTTGATCGACTCGATACTTATTGGCGCCATTGCCATCTTATACTTCGTTTTGAGATGAATCACCCGCAAGGCACCCATCAGAAATAGTGTCATTAATGCGGTCATAGCGGTTGCCCGGGCGATTCGTTCGATACTGCCGGATTTGCTAAGCGACATTGCTGACATGATAACGACACCGATTGCGAGTAATATCCCAAATGTAAGTAGGATGTGTCCGGCGGGAACCGGGTAGCCCTTCATGCCCGCCAGTAATAGTAATGCAAAGCCAGTAAAGATTTGAACTGAGCTTCCAATCACCATCCACCATTGTCCTAACCGGGCGGCAACTTCGGAGGAACTGTCCATCCGACGACCAAGCGCGCGGGTCGCAAATGCCAATTCGGCGCCAGTAAGTACAATTGCCGAGAAGAGAACATGGGAGAGGCGAAACAGAAAATCGAGCGAATTGAGTTCGATACCTTTGCTATCGGCAGGGGGAAATAGAGTCGATGATGTTGCGACCAGCAGTAATAGATATAGAAAATTTCCTGCAGTGGCAATCCACCCTGCATTGGTTGAAATCGCATTTTTCGCTTGGGAACGTTTCAACCAGATAGCTCCCAAAAGCCCGGCAAACAACCCGGCGACGCCAAGATAGAAGAATGCTGGATTGGCGTTTTCAATTGCGAGCAAACCGAAACCCCATTGTCCGGTGGGGAGGCGCGAGTATGTGGAACTGATCGCGGTGCCGAACAGAATCAGGGCAATCGCTTGTAGCCGTAACAAACGAGGGAGCAAT
Organism: bacterium; assembly: GCA_030247525.1. Taxonomy (NCBI): domain Bacteria; species bacterium. The sequence continues at coordinate 9,984 of JAOTSC010000100.1, forward strand.
TCATTGGCAATCGCAAGGTGTTCGGGACGGCGCCCCCGTGATAACCATGCGATGACCGCTGGTAAGAAAACTGCTACGGAAACCAGCCACAGTTGTAGAATGTAAAATACAATCCAAATGTATAACCGGATGCCTTCCACCTTTCCTCCTGAATTGAGGGAACAAGTTAAGAAAACATGAGTTCGCGAACAAACTTTCGCTTTTGGTACGTTTGGTTTGGTATTACTTCAGGTAGGTAACGGGACGGGTTACTTGTTGATTGGGTGTCGATAACCGGACGAAATAGGTACCGGTGGAAAGTTGCTTTGGATTCCAGATGAGTGTACTTCTTCCTGCAGTTAATCTACTGTTGGTCAAGGTCGCCACTTTACGTCCGGTGATATCAAACACTGCAACCATTGCATCCGTTGCTTGCGGCAGTGAAAATTGAATCGTAGTCGAATTATTGAACGGATTCGGATAAGCGGGTAACAACTCAATCGAATTCGGCAGTGAGTATGTAACATGACCCGGATCACCAATCTCATTCTGCGGGAATACTGGAGTAGTACGGAAGGGGAAAGGATTGACCCAAGTAGGAACCATCACTCCGGTTCCGTTCGGATTCCATGGATGGCGAGGTCCTGAAGCATTTCCCCAGTAACAATCGGGGACAAACAGTGAATCAATGTTTGGGGGTACACCTGCCGCGATAAAGTTTGCACAGTTGACAAAGTCAGTATTTCGAATTGTAACTTGATCTTGAGGATAGCCGTGATTCATTGTTAACACTAAAGGCGTATTTTCAAAACGACAGCTATCGATGTCGGTAAAGCTGCTTGCAATCACTCTTTGCATTACTCCGATATTTCGAAAAATGACATGACGCATTCGTAGATTGAGGTATGAGTCGATTATCGCAAACCCGTTACCGGAAGCGGTGTAGCAATTTTGAAACACGCAATTTTCAATATTAAATGGCGAAATCGAGTTGGATTCGATAATTGGTATGCCAGGACCAGCTCGGCAGGAATCAAAAATACAGTTTCGAACTACTTTCTGATGTTGATTTTGGCTTGCGTTGATAATTGAATAAACTGCAGTGCGATAAAAATGTGATCCACTAATTTCAAACGTTCCATCTACTGACAATCCCCAACTATCGAAAGAAAAGTAACTGTCTGAAATCTTTGTTGAATCACCGCGGATATAGATAGTCGGAAACCCCGGATAGCGATATGCGCGACCTGTTATTGAGCATCGCATGATTTCGATTGAGCCATAGAAATTCTGAATATAAGGTCGTCCACCTGACCAATCGCCAAAGAAGCGGCAATCCTCAAAAACAAAGCGTGATCCGTTAGCACTATGGATATAAGAATCGCCATAATTCGCCGTTGAGTCGAAAGTCCCTTCAAACCAGCAGGCTTGAAAAACAGCGTGAAGCGAATCGCCGCGCAGAATTCTTACGCCTTGCCGTGGATCACCAATCGGCAGAAAACGAATCCCTGCTAAGGTTAATCGTTCGTGGCGAGCCACTGTCGTAAATAAAGAGTCTTCCGGCGACCATTGCGTTGTAGCAATCGATGCCGAGTCGTGAGTAAATATCCAATTTGAAGCAAAGGTTAAGGAATGGGGGACGGGAACAACTTCGTGATAATGGCCGGTGGCAAGAACTATAGTATCACCTCTCATCGAAGCTGAAACCGCTTCGGTGATATTCGCGTGTTGGCTGGGAACCCGCAGTAATTCGCCCCAGCCAACGGTCGCGCAAGCTATAAACGCGAAAAAACAAATTGTCAAGCGCTGTTTCATTGAATTCTCACAATGTGAGCAAGTTTACTAATTTGTATCCCACCAGTCCGCATGAAGACGTTGATTCTCACCGGTGGTGATATTTTTCGTTATACATGTATAATATCCGGTGGATGGAACAGTAAACAAAGCAACATTTTCAAAATAGACAGAGGGCGCGAAAAAGACAGTGTTACCTTGTGAATCCTTGACTCGCAGTTCTAAAACCCCTTCCGTGCCTACCCCATGTACATAAACATAGTACTGTCGCTCCGATTCCATTAAGACACTTTCGGTGGCTTTTGTTTCCCCATTATCTACGGAATGTGTGAAGTAGTATTCGGCATACGCCATCGACACGATTATAACAACCGATAGCAATGCAATAATGAGTGGTTTCCGTTTCATGATACGCTCCGTTGTTGTGCGAGAAAAGGTTGACAAGTCGATTTACAAAAATTCCTATCGAACTCTAAACCAACCTTTACATATAACCTACTTTTTTTTTACACTTAGATGCAAATGGAATCTGTCAGAAATGTAAACTGATGGCGGCGTGTACACTGTTTACTGTCACTGAAATCAGCAAGTTCAAACTGATGTGTTGACGATGCAAATGACGCATACCATTGTGTATTTTGATGTTAGGTGTTTTACAACGGTATGGAATATCGCAACTCTGCTTTTAGACTCAGAGAGTGGTCGATTTCTGTTGAGTGAGAGATTCCTGTTACGTGTAAGAAGGAGAGAAAAAAAGACTCCACGCGATGGAGTCTATTCAAAATGTATCACGGGTTTGCACCATGTGAGGAACTATTGCCGGTACTTGAAGCGGCGGATCTTTCGAGTAGAGGTTTTCTCGAGT
>JAOTSC010000101.1 GCA_030247525.1 bacterium
CTTCTCTTGAAAAATGCAGTGAGTGCGGCGGTGAAATCCTATCAATCGTAGCTGGTATTTGCAATTACAAAGCGATGTGGTTTATCTTCCTAAGATGATTCTGCTTGGTTTTGATGCCCACAAAATGTGTCGAAGAATCAATGTTGCTCATGATCAATGATGGAAAGGTCTGAAACGAGTGCATTTGGTATGAATTCCCGAAACGCGATTGATTCGTTTCGAGAGAATGAGTGCAAGTGCATTGTAAAACTTTGACGTCAAGCAACGAAACTGAATCAGTACGGTGAGTCGAACTGGGTCCCCTGAAAAGGATTACGATTTCTATGCATCGGAAGGGATCAGAGCAAGATGACGTCTACTACTGTCTATTTAGATTGGGACGCTGTGAGTAGCCTACTGTGTTAGCTGTATTCTTCCTGCTAATCTCCCTTCTTATTTGGTGGGTCATCGAGTTTGCTCGCCACCAACGCCGTATCTATTCGATTCCCATCCGAATTCATGTGAATGGTACTCGCGGTAAATCGTCGGTTACCCGTTTAATCTCGGCTGGTCTTCGCGCCGGTGGTAAAAAAACCTTGGCAAAAACAACCGGAACTTTACCGCGCATCATCGACGAACATGGTCTCGAAATTGCAATCAACCGCCGGGCTAACGCGAATATTCTCGAACAATTGAAAATAATAAAGTTTATTTCACGAAGAAAACCCGACGCATTGGTTATCGAGTGTATGGCGGTACAACCGGAGTATCAGTGGATTTGCGAGCACCGGATCGTCCATGCTACCCACGGTGTCTGTACGAACGCTCGTCCCGATCATTTGAATGAAATGGGACCAACGACTGAAAATGTCGGAAAATCACTATCGAACACCGTCCCGGTTAAATCGCGTTTTTTTACTGCTGAGCATAAACTGGCACATATTTTTCAAGACGTTGCCAAACGACGTGAGACCGAAATCACAATTACCGATTCATCTGGTATAACACCAGAGGATATGAGGGGTTTTTCCTACGTAGAGCATCCAGAAAACGTTGCTTTAGCCTTAGCGGTGACCAACTCACTTGGGATTTCACGGTCGGTTGCGCTTAAGGGAATGCACAATTGTTTTCCGGATTCCGGTGCCCTAAAGATTTTCCGAGTTGAGCATGGCGGTAAGTGGTGCCGGTTTGTCAATGCAATGGCGGCAAACGACCCCGAATCAACCCTCATGATATGGAACAAAGCGGTTGAGCGGTATCAAGGGAAAATGGGTACCAGAATCGTCTTGTTGAATACTCGAGCTGACCGCTTTGACCGCTCATTACAACTTTTAGCGATGACAGCAAAGGGCATTGAACTCGATTATTTTTTCTCGATTGGCGAACGGACCGACCGTTTACTGGTCTTTTTTGCGAAGTACGGCATTCCGGTGGAAAAAGTAGTCACATTGGGGATTACAAAGCCGGAGACAATTTATGAAGCGATATTTGAGAAAGTCGGAACTGACGGCGGTACTGTAATCGGTATTGGAAATGTCGGAGCCGGCGGGCTTGCCGTCGCGAATCTTTTCCGCGACCGGAGGGTTGGCATTGATTGAAGCAACCGTAGGATTGGGCGTAGTACTATCGCTCCTTTTTCAGGAATCACTCGGAGTAGCTGCGGGTGGCATCGTCGTACCGGGATATGTTGCTTTGCAACTGGATCAACCACTCGCATTGATTGCAACATTTGTGGTCAGTTTTATCGTTTGGATGATGCTCCGTTTCCTTTCCCGATTCATGTTTTTATTTGGACGACGCCGGTTGGTGTTATCTATTCTTCTTGGTTTCATTTTCGGATATCTGTCCCGACAATTGGTGTTATCTCATGCTTTCCCAATTGACCCCGGTTTACAGGCGATTGGTTTTGTTGTACCCGGTTTGATTGCGAACTGGATGGAACGGCAAGGAATCGTGAAAACGGTAGCAGCAGTGTTGATTTGTTCGGTTACGACACGGTTGTTAATCATGGTGGCGACGGGTGGGAGGTTTTTCCCTAATGTCTAAGAACTCCGAACCCAAGATGTTCAAACCGTCGTTACGTGACCCGAAAACATTGGTCATTTTAGCTGTTATTGCATTAGCGATCTTCATTGTTGCTGAGAACTCTCGCCGCGAAGTCCGATTACCCGATTATGAAGTAAAACTTGATGCCGCCAAGCGGATGCAGACGTCATTGGAAACAGTCAAGCAGACTCGATTTGGCACCGGTCAGGTTCCCGACGAGATCAATGACCCTAATGCAACAGCAATGATTGGAAGGCAAGAATCGCCGATTACAGTCGAGGACGGCAAACTCGAAGACGCTTTGACAGCACTGAATCCCAATATCGCTGCCGCAATTGTATCCTACTTACTGGAGGCGAATATCAAACCCGGTGACCCGGTTGCAGTCGGATTATCGGGAACATTCCCTGGTTTGAATTTGGCAACGATTTGCGCCTTGGAGGCAGTGAAAGCAAAACCCGTTATAATAACGAGTCTTGGTTCGGCGCAATGGGGCGCTAACGATCCCAGTTTTACTTGGCTCGATATTGAATCGGCTCTTTACAAATCAGGTCGTATTGCCCATCACTCCACTTTAGCATCCTTGGGTGGTGGAGGTGATTATGGTCGTGGCTTGTCGGATAAAGGTCGGCAACTATTGCGCGATGCGATTGCCCGTAATAATGTCGAAAAGTTAGAAGTTGGTTCCCTCGATTCCTCGATATCGCTCCGATTGCAGAAGTACGAGAAGGAGTTGGGCGGAAAACCGAAATTGTTTATTTCGGTCGGTGGCAGCTTTGCCGATATCGGACATCAGGCGAATACTTGGTTGATACCAACAGGATTCTTTCCCAATCTTCCTGAGCGAAACTATCCCAATATTGGTGTACTTCATCACTATGCCGAAACCGGAATCCCATTTATTCATCTCTTTGATGTTCGGATGATTACCCAGACCTTTGAACTACCGAAATCACCGGTACCATTGCCCGATCCGGGGAAGGGTGGCGTCTATGCCACCGAACGCTACGATGTTCGCATTGCCGCGTTGTTGCTCGCGATTTTTATCGTAATATTTGGGATTGTCGTCAATTACGACCGAAAGAAGTATAAGTTGAAGGAAGAGGGAGCCGATCCCGATACGCTTCCGATCAACAAATGATAGAATTGGAATCGAGTTGTTGTCTTGATTCCGTTGGACTTATCCCATCGATTCTGAAGACAGGTTTCGATTGGGTTTCGACCGATTCCGCAGTTTGTTCCTGCGAAGGAGAAGGATTATGAGACGAACCACCGCCGCGTTGCTTTTCATTCTTTGTTTAGCGGGAGGTGCTTTCGCAGCGCGATGGCAGGTGATTGAACCCGAAGCGAAGGCGAAGGGTGGATTACCCGTTACCACCAATGGAAAGCTTCTACGCTACTCGCCTGCGACAGCAACGTCGCCGTTGGTCGTTGAAGTAAATGGTCCAACTGTTATCCGGGCAAAGGTTCGGGTGGCAACGAGAACCGCTTTGCGCTCATTCAAAGTGATGGCATCCCTCGATAATGGCACGCCAGTTGAGTTTCCGCAGGATGCGATGGAGTCGAATTCGATGGAAGGTCCTAACGGTATGAAGTTATCGATGGCACAAGACATCGATTTCAAAATTCCCGATGGTCCCCACACGATAAAATTCTCTCCATCAATTGGCGACACCACGACACTGTTCTTCCGAGTTTACAACCGAATTCTTGATACCGGCGAACCGGCGGAATGGGAAGCGATTGCTCCCCGCGGATTCCGTGATTTAGTCGGCGTCGTCGTCCGGGAACGGGAAGCGACCTACTATCGTCAAACGAACGAACGCCCACTCGAATTTAAACTGAATGGTCCGATGCGGGTACGTGTCCTAACTCGAGCCGAGGTTGCCGGCGGCAAAATGGATCGTTCGATTAAATGGCGACTTGAAGTGAAGTTGGATGGTCAATCAATCGGTGTGTATCCCTGTGATGAAGTTATTAGCAGTATCGCCGGACATTCGATTCAGAGTGAATATGTGTTAACTTCCGCAGCGGTAATCAATTTCGATTTACCGCAAGGCAAGCATAACGTAACGGTTCACTTACTCGACAGCGATATCAACGTGGTAAATCGTATCCTGATTCCGGCGAAAGCGCTTACTAATACCGGAAAGTAAAGTTGCTGGAGTAAATATGAAGACCCGCACCACATTACTGACATTGCTTGCACTACTGCTGGTGGTTCCCTTCGGCGAAGCTTCTGCAACGTCGAAACGAAAGGGTCCGTACGATTTCAACAAACCGACTCGAACGAAGCAGCGTAATCATTTCAAGCTAACGTTCGAATACACTCCGCAATACGATAACAACATCCTCAAGTACTCCGATTATGACGTCGAACGGTTCGACAATAGCACGGAACCAAATCCAACTCCAGTGAGTTCGCTGAGCGATTGGAGGAATCAATTCGCACTGAAAGCGAGCCGCTCCAAGAAGTGGTTCTTGAACAAACAAACCACATTGAGTGCGACACTGCGCTGGAACATTTGGGCGAATAGTTCGGTACTCAATAGCAACGCCTATTGGATGCAATGGGAACAGGAAATTATCGATCCTGTCGATTTCAAAGTTGCATATTCTCTTTGGAAGCGCACTCCCTTGCGCAGTTACACCGACCGCGACACCCGCGAATGGCATTTAGCCCAGTTCGATCAGAACGAGTATACTTTCCGGTTGGAGGTCGATAATCCTTGGCTGCAATCAGTCACCGTGAAACCCTACTACCAGATTCGGAACCAATACTACAACGAGTATTTCACCGAATTTGATATGACAGGACACACTTCCGGTTTCGATTTCGCGTATCGGTTGTTCAAAGGGTCGACAATTACTGCTGGCTACGAGTTTACCTCGATGGACAACACTGGTCGCGACCAGAGTATCGGCAGTTCGGTTGCATTGCCGGTTTCGGAGGATTCCGAGTATGGAAATGCAAGCTATCAGGAAGATGAGTTGCGATTCGATGTAAGTTCGAAATTTGTTTTACCGAAACTTGGCGACATGCGGTGGGGGCTTGATTACACCTATCGTAATCGACAATACATTACCGACAATAGTGTTTCCGACGATCCCTTCCACGCCGGTCGTTCACACAAGTTTCATCGGGTTGGTGTTGAAATCGGCGGCGATCCCATTCACTCGACATCGGTAACGATTCGGGTTGAAAACGAAAGTCGGAGAAGCGATTCCCCAAATCCAAACGTCCCAAAGTACAAAGACTATGATGCGACTCGAATCGCGATCAATCTTGCCTATCGCATCTTCTAATCATTTTCAGCGACAACGTGGCGAATTTGAAGTTTAAGTGAGTAAGGGCGGACTTCGTGTCCGCTCATTTCTTATTAGAGTTTTGATTGACAGAAGCTACACTTACGAACGACAGCAATGTCAAGATCGAAAATGAAAGAACTACACTACCTTCTTTTCCGCTTCTTTGAGCCACGCTTTAATCGTTCGGTGCAGTTCTTTCAATACATCTTTCGCGACGCTCAATCCGCCATCGCTTGCGCAAGGTACGTCCCCCGCCGCCATGCCCTGTAACTCGGCAATCTTCTTTTCAATGCCGCGTGGAAAACCGCCGTGTAAAACATGTTGCTCGTAGAAGTGCTCATACAATACTTCCCGCTTCGGTGGAGTCGCTCGATTGCAGAAAAACACCGATTCCACTGCATGACGGATTGCCACCATACACAAAACGGCAACCGCCTCCACCGGCAATCCGGCGGTTTCGGCTGACTTGGCAAACAATTGACTTCGCTGAAACTCGATTTTCGCTTTCGCGATATACTCGTCCATAATTCCTCCTTGACTATTCCTAAAATAATCGGTAACCCTTTCATTCCCAACGCTACTTCGCTATTTTCCAACGTACTACAAAGTCCGATATGGGGGGAAAGTGCGAACGAAGATCGAAAAACTCCGTACAATCAAAAAAGACGCTAAGCTGGGTGGTGGGGCGAGCCGGATCGAGGCGCAGCACAAGAAGGGTAAGCTAACTGCCCGCGAACGCCTCGACGTACTGCTCGACAAAAACAGTTTTCACGAAACGGACATGCTGGTGCGTGCCCGTCCCGTTGACTTCGGTAACGGCTCCGAGCGTCATCTCGGCGATGGCGTAGTAACCGGATGGGGAACTGTCAATGGAAAAACCATCTTTGTTTTCTCACAGGACTTCACTGTAAGTGGCGGTTCCCTCGCGGAAGCCCACGGCGCAAAAATCTGCAAAATCATGGATATGGCGATGAAAGTTGGCGCACCGGTCATCGGACTCAATGATTCGGGCGGGGCGCGGGTACAGGAAGGGGTCGTATCGCTTGGCGCTTATGCCGACATTTTCCTCCGGAATACCCTCGCCAGTGGCGTGATACCCCAATTATCCGCGATTCTTGGACCGTGTGCCGGCGGTGCGGTTTATTCCCCGGCGATAACCGACTTAACCGTCATGGTTCGCCATACCAGCTACATGTTTGTTACCGGACCGAAGGTCGTTAAGACTGTAACACACGAAGAAGTGACGAGTGAGGAGTTGGGAGGAGCGGATACCCACGCGACCAAATCCGGGGTCGCGCATTTCTCGGCTGAGAGTGAATTGGAGGCTATCGAAACACTAAAAAAATTGCTCTCCTATCTTCCATCGAACAATCGCGAAGACCCGCCGAGAATTGTTTCAACCGATCCGAGCAACCGCGAAGAAGAGCAACTTGACGATATTGTCCCCGACAATCCCACCAAACCGTATGATCTGCGCGATGTAATCAAACTGATCGTCGATGTCGATTCTTTTCTGGAAGTACACGAACATTTCGCACCGAATATCGTCGTTGGCTTTGCTCGGTTAGGCGGTCGTTCGGTCGGAATCATCGCGAATCAACCGGCGGTCTTGGCAGGGGTACTCGACATTGATTCCTCCCGTAAAGGTGCGCGTTTCGTCCGCTTCTGCGACTGTTTCAATATTCCGCTCATCACTTTTGAGGATGTCCCCGGTTTTCTACCCGGTACCGATCAGGAGTGGCGCGGTATCATCACCAATGGCGCGAAATTGCTCTATGCATATTGTGAAGCGACGGTTCCGAAAATTACCGTTATCACACGGAAAGCGTATGGCGGAGCTTATGATGTGATGAATTCTAAACATGTCCGCGGCGATTTGAATTTCGCTTGGCCAACGGCTGAAATCGCGGTGATGGGAGCTAAAGGTGCCGTCGAAATCATCCACAGTGCGGAGATCAAAAACGCGGAGAATCCTACCGCGAAATTAGCAGAGCTGGAAGCAGCCTATAATGAACGGTTCGCTAATCCTTACATTGCTGCCGAACGCGGGTATGTCGACGATGTTATCGAACCGCGCACCACCCGTTACAAACTCATCGAAGGATTGCGTCTCCTCGAATCGAAAGTAGACTCTAACCCAGCCAAAAAGCACGGCAACATTCCCTTGTAGTGGCATTCACTGTAGCGGGGAATTCATTCCCCGCAACCTTTCCCAATCATTAAGTGTTCAGTAAGAACGAAAAAAAACAGCGCCCAGTTTATACTGAGCGCTGTTCTCGAAACATAAACAATGCCACTTACTTCAACAGCACGACTTTCGTTATCGCATTTTCGGCGCCGCTAAGTTTCACGAAGTATGTCCCGGCAGCGAATTGTGAGCCGTCCCACTGTACCAGATGTTCACCATTGGTAGCTAACCCACTATAGAGCGAAGCAACCCGATGCCCCTGCAAATCATACACCGCAACACTCACCATGCCAGTACTTCTTACCCGGTAACGAATTGTCGCACTCGCATTAAACGGATTCGGCGAAACCTTCAACAGCGAATAGGAAACGGGTGGTTGTATCGTTGATTCGCCAACTGATGTAGCTCGAATCGAAAACTCTGCATCGCTCGTATCGCAAAGTTCCACCGCCATCTCTAACGTGCGAATTCGAAGCCGCGCCAATTCGGTACCCGGACCGGTACAGATCCATGCATACGGACTGTTCAAGGAAATGCTGTCGATGACAGTTTCCCACGTGCCACTGGGATAATTTCGGTCAATCTCAATGCGCAAACGTCCACTCAACCCATTCGACTGCCAGGTAATTGCGTGACGATTGCCTACTATAAAAGCTTCGCCACCATTCGGTCGTGTCATTGTAATCGTTCCTAATCCGATCGTAAAATCGGCGTCGGAGATTCCATACACTTCCGGCGTCATAGTTGTTGCTCTCACTCGGATTCGGGCGAAAGAGGTCGTATCGCCATTTACGAGCCAGGAAAACGTACTGTCGGCAGTAAGATTCGCTGCAAGCACTTCCCACGCGCCTTCCGGATAGTGCCGATTTAGTTCGATTGTTTTCGGACCGGTAACTGCGTCAGGCGCCCACTCGATTGTATAACTGCCGCCTATCGACCACATCTCACCGCCGTTTGGAGCTTCCATCACGATGCTCCCACCGTTCACCTGCAGATCGGCAGTCATCGTCAATCCGGAATTGCTGATGCCCATCACCGCTACTTGCGTCGTTGAGTTGGTATAGCTACGGCTATTGGGTATTGTAGAGGTAGTGAAGTTTCGATTAACAGAACTTCCCGGGAAGGGGTCGCCAGTATCACCGCCGTTGTTACCGTGTTCCAAATCCCATCGTCCATCGGCTTGCTCCAAAGCAACCCGGAAATGACCATTGGTGGTATTGCCAGGATACCATTCGTTCCGGTTTGAATTGGTGCTGCGATCAATATGGTAAATCAATAAACCGTTAGATGGAATCCCGATATCGTATCCAACCTGTTGACGGTTTTCTACTAAGAAATACTGGTTGCCGGTTGCACCGCCGTTCCGCCACATCCGGTAGATGGTGCCGTGATTTTCCACCGCCTGAATCTGTTGGTTCATCAATGCCGTCGTGACATTGGTTGCTGTGGCAAACCCCATTGCAATCCGACAATACGCATCGGGATGAGCAGGCGAAGCGCCGCGAGCGCCATTCCAGGAACCGCCTGCCATCAGCGACCACCGCCCAATTCCTTCCGAGCTATAATCGGTATCGTACAGATCAGGCAATCCGAAAAAGGAATGTCCCATCTCATGGGCAAACACACCACAGGTCATATCACCGGGAGACTGCCAAAATTCAGGAACAGTATTATAGGAAGTGACGGTTTTTCCATCGACACTTACTGGATCGGCTGTGCTCCATGCATGTGACCAGATATCGTTGCCACTGCCGGTCAACTCAGCCCCTTCGCCGGAATGCACTATCATTAATCCGTCGACGGTACCGTCGTTATCGATATCGTAATTCGCAAAATTGATACTTGCATTGGCAATGTTGACTACATCTTCTACTAACCGTTGGCAATTCCGTGGATAATCCCCCATCCCATTCTGTCCATTGACATAGTAGTCATAGGTCTGAGGAGCACGGATCCAACCAACTGCACTCGGCCAATTCTGGGTCGAGAAATACAGCGTTTGATATGAGATCTCTTTGTAGAAATGATTCACTTTCCCCTGCGAATTTCCGAACATCAAACTGTCGAAAAAAGTCGCTGAAGTGCGGGTAGGTTGGTCACTAAAATCGACTAATAGAAGCAACGCAGGAAAATTCGTAGTATCGGTTTCATCGGTTGCGCGATTCCGCCAATTCACGACGTGCGGTGCTTCGACGCCTTGCATCCGCAACGTTTGTTCATTGCGGAGAAAGTACGGTTCGTCGATTTCTCCGGATTGCAACCGGGAAAGTAACTCGGGTGCGGGTGGCATTGCCTGTGACGACAATACGAAACCAAATAATCCCAAAAAGAGAAGAGAGAGAGAAAAAAATTTCATCGCTGCGCCTCGTGCATGAGTGAAAAAAACTGTGTCATAGACCCCATTTATTGTCAGTTACACCCGAAAGCCACAAATTGATTAGCTCAGGTTGCCACAATCCATTTTCCGTTTCGCGCTCCAGAGTCTTGATTGCGGTTTTCTTTTCCATCCCTTTTCGGTATGGCCGGTCGGTGATAAGCGCATCCCACGCATCGACAGTTGCGATGAGTTGAGCGCCAATCGGGATATCATCGCCGGATAATCCATCGGGATAGCCGGTTCCGTTCCATCGCTCCTGATGTGAGCGGATCAACGGTAACACCGGTTCCAACATTTTTAACGGAGAACAAATTGCTGCGCCGACTTCCGGGTGTTGCCTCATTACCACCCATTCGTCGCTGTCTAACGGACCATTTTTCTGTAGAATACTATCAGGAACGCCAATTTTCCCGATATCGTGTAAAATACTTGCATGGTCGATGATTAGTAGTTCGTGATTGACAAACCCAATCGATTGGGCAAACGCCCGTGACCAACCATTCACCCGTTCACTATGTCCAAGAGTATATCCATCGCGCAACTCCACCGTCCGGGCAAGCGCATAAATCACTTCCTGAGCATGAACCAACTCGTCGGTGAATCGTTTTAAACTGGTTAGCGATTTCACCCGCGCTAACAAAATTATATGATCGATCGGCTTTGTGAGAAAATCGTCTGCGCCTACCGTAATTCCCGCCACCCAAGCGTCGCGTGAATCAAGTGCAGTAACCATCACACAAGGTATTAACCGGGTTAACGGATTTTCTTTTATCGTGCGAATTAACTCGTATCCGTCTAACCGAGGCATCATAGCATCGGTCATGATTAGATCAAACGAATTACGCGACATGATGTCGAGTGCTTCTAATCCGTTTGCTGCGGTCATTACTTCGTACTGCTCGGCTATTAGTACTTGTCGCAAGATATCGCGGATGCCATCGTCGTCGTCGACAATTAATACACGAGAGTGTTTCGTTGCTCCCGGAAACAGCTCGGGATGACCGCCAAATATTTTCGTTATTTCTGTCGCTTCTGGCATTATCGTTGTTCCCTATACATAAGTAATGTACGAAGAAACAAGAACAATTGTCTACGAGATCAATAAATACTGTGTGATTGTGGAACATTCCCCAAAATCATTTACGCTCAGAATTTAACACTAAACAATTTGTTTTGAAAGTTTGACAGACAATGCATAATGGCAAATCGGTTATGCCAAGTAACAAAACTTATCCGCTTTTCTCTTACTGAGAGGATGTGATGTTTCCAGAGTTTAGCGGAAAAATACTGGATGGTTGGGAATAGCTTGGATGAATTAGGATTTTTTCAATACATTTTGAAGAATGTATTGATGATGTTATAGAACCGATTGGTGTGATAAATCTCCGGAAAGGAGCAAAACATGTTCTCTCTGCGTTGCCAGCTTAGTTTTGTTTTTGCCTTTTTTGGTCTGTTCGGTTGTTTCGACTCTCTCTTCGCAAATCCGTCACTCTATCCAAAAATGAGTAGCGGTCGGATCGAAATCCGGTTTTCTTCTGCTGTTCTCTCGCGGTTAAACATTGCCGCCGATGGCAATATCGGTACGCCTTGTGGATTACCAGCATTGGATCGTCTGCTTTCGGAATCCCCGAAGGCAACCCTTAGTCCGTTGTTTACCCACGATCCGGTTTCCCTACATAATCCAAATTTTACAAAATTCGGGTTAGATCGCTTTTATGTGCTTGAGAGCGAAGAACTATGGAATTCCGATCAACAAAAGCGTAACCAATTCTGTGACCAGTTATCAGCCGTCGATGGTATCGAGTTTGCCATTCCGATTGGTTTTTGTCATGCTCTCCATTTACCCAATGATTTCTGCGTTGGAAATCGCGACTCATGGGGGTTGGATAGCATGCATTGTCCGCAGGCATGGAACATGCAACGCGGCGACGATGAGATACTCGTCGCAACTATCGATACCGGGATTGATTATCTCCATGAAGACTTAGCGGGTAATATCGCAATCAATGCTGCGGAAGACATTGATCAGAATGGGATGTTAAGCGATGCTGACAACGACTTGATCGATAATGACAACAACGGTTTTGTCGACGATGTCATCGGGTGGGATTTTCAAAGCGTACCTCGAAACCGGATTCCCTATCCTCTCATCGATGAAGAGGATTACGGAACGCCTGACAACAACCCGATGGATGTCCACACTCACGGAACTCATGTTGCCGGAATATTGGCTGCACGTACCAATAACGGGGTAGGTATTGCATCGGCAAGCTATAG
>JAOTSC010000102.1 GCA_030247525.1 bacterium
AAACTAATGTATCACCAACCGGCGGTGGTGGTGGTGGGTTTATTGAATCGACCCGATAGATTGAGAAGCCCGTTGAATACTCCGCTGCATATAGAATATTGTTTACAAGGCGTAATATAATCGGGGTCGAATTTACATATCTTCCAATTTGAACAAAATGTGCTGGATTCGATACATCGAATACCCATAAACCATTCGTCCCATTGGCTACATATAGTCTGTTATCAGCGAGCAAAACATCACAAGTATTTCCACTACTGAAACCATGCCACTGATTGAGTAGTTGTATACTTGATGGATTGGTAGCATTGTAGACTTTGACACCAGCGTCGAAGTTTGCTACATAAACGATTCCGTCTCTAACTACTAATCTGCGCGCAGTGCTTGTACCAGCAATCGAGCCAATGAGTATAGGTGAGGTTCGATTGGTGATGTCGTACACGCTTAATCCGCCGCTTGTTTGACCAGCGTACAAACGGTTGCCTTCAACTGCAATGCTTGAAATCCCTGAGTTTGTAACATCCCGAATCAATTGTGGAGATAACGGATTTGCAACGGAGTAAATGTGAATT
Source organism: bacterium (assembly GCA_030247525.1). Lineage (NCBI taxonomy): Bacteria > bacterium. The sequence goes on from JAOTSC010000102.1 coordinate 573, forward strand.
CCCACATAGCGGTCAGCAACATACACTAGTGAATCAATCACAACAACGTGGTCAGCAAACGGAACTGTAAATGATGTTGTAACTGTAAGATGGCTGGGATTCGAGATGTTCACAATCGAACAGTGATTACGTGCAGCCATAAATGCATAGTTGTTATCAATCTGAGTGATGCCACCGCCGTTTGGAAGCGGGTTGTTAATTGAGACGGGGGAATTGGGTGATGTGATGTTCCAAGTTTGAAGCGATCCAGGATCACTGTCGACATAAAGGTAGTTGTCAAGTAACGACACATCCCATGTAATCGAACCAGGGTAGGAATGATTAAATACACGGGTAATCGTCAGTGAATCTTGAGCAAACGATAAGCTAACCAATAGAATCGAAAAAAGTGCGGAAATCAGCAGTCGATTCTGTTTCAAAGAAGCATCCCGGTTCATAGCGACCTCCTCCATTTGAAAAACGAACCTAACCAAAAAGAACAGCTTTTGTAGCAGTTAAAATGTGATGGCATTCCACCTCACTTTAAATATAGTTTGCAATCGAAGAAGGTCAAATAGAAATCCACAAAAACAGACGATATTTCATATCATTTGAGCTTTGCGTATGTTACAAAATAGCATATTTATGATAAATATATTCAACTGTCAACTAGTACTTTCGTAGAAGAATGTATCGACAGCACTTGACGATAACTCAATATCACAAAGAGCTGTTGTTAAGTTAACATATCATCTTTTTTTTAGTGAGATGCCTTAGAATATATTTTTGAAGTAAGAGCACTGAGTGAATCGATCAAGTGAGTGATAAAAGAAGGGCTTCAACTTTGCTATCTCAAAATGAGTCAGCAACACCAGTTCGGAAAGCAACCGATGAACTACTTTCCATCCCCGGAGTTGGAAAATCGATTGCTGCCGATTTACGTCAAATTGGTGTCCATCAAGTTGCCGATTTGGAAAATCGCGATCCCGAAGAGTTGTATCGACGATCCAACGCGAAAGCTGGGATGGTGCAGGATCGCTGCCTGTTGTATGTTTTTCGCTGCGCAGTGTATTATGCGAACGGTGGACGAAATCCCGAGCAGCTGAAATGGTGGAATTGGAAAGATACCGCAACAAAAAAGCAACGATAAGTATCGTTGCTTCTTCATTCTACCGGTAGTAATTCTAACTAAGCGCTAAGTCGTAGGCAATCACTTGGATGTGCTTTTTATCAGTCGTTGTTTTCATCTCAAGTGTCTTACCGAAGATTGGTCGTCCGGGTTCGGTCTTCAACTCATACGATTTCGGATCGGCATACTTAATCTCATTGTCACCAAACGACTTCGTCTTGTCCGACCAAGTTGTCCCCGCCGCATACTCGAAAGAGTATTGACCTGCACCCAGGTGGACGCGCAAGGTTTGACCAGATCGAACGATGACACTATGAACCAACTCGTTGGTTGTAGCGTTTCGAATTTTTACGAAGTAATGAATCCCACCCCCTTCGGCAACGAATTTGATAGGAATTTTCCCCAGCTCACCTTTCGATTCGATTAAACCACTGGTCGGTGCGGTATAGTAAGGATCGGGGCGGCTCTGTGGCGTTACCGGAATTTGTTTCTTCACTTCTTTAAGCGGTTCCGGCCGGGTTAGGGGTGGGCGTTGTATCTTGAGCGCAGCTTCTTGTTCTGCTTTGGCTAATGCGAACTTTCGTTCGTTATCCAATCGAATGCGATACTCGCCATTCAAGTAGTCACCAGTAACATAGACCCCGATACCAAACAAAAGCCCGATTGTTAGAGCGCCTGCCAACGAAGGTACTCCGCGTTTCTGCGCTTTCGCATCAAATTGGACAGCCTCTCCAACACTCTCGAAATCGTTAAACTTACGCGTAAGATTATGCAGCTTCTGCAATGTCGCATTCTTCAAATTTGTTCGATACACCGAAACAGCGACTTCTAAAGAACTGGCATCGGACGCTTTTTCTAAGCTGAGGTAAGTCGTCGAACCAACGAAATCGAGTAATACCGAAGCCCCCCGGAAAACGCCCATTGACTTGGTGTTTCGAATAACAACGGTCTGTAACAACTCGAGTGATTTATATTTGATCACTCCCGTTTCGTCGATTTGGATGAGGTGTAGTGGAGTTACAATGATACCCGGTTTCAGCGGACGCCAAAACCAGTATATCACTTTGGCAAGATAAATCGCAGAAATCGAGCACGCGAACAACGACCCGGCACCGAACAGAATCTGGTGCATGAATGACCAGACGAATTTTTCGCTTAGCCAACCAAGGAGCACCGCCCACACTGCCGCTGCAAACGAAAACAAAACGTAATAGTAGATTTTCCTTGATGTTAACACGAATTGGTCGTCGGTTTTATCCCCTTGCCGTTCAATGAGCTTCCTTAGCGCGGTTTCCGGTAAACTCCAAATGTTGGTGATCCCGGATGGGATATAGGGTGGAGGCAGTGGGTCGGTTATCACTTTGTTTGCACTGGTTACGTTATTACTGCTATGCAGTGAATCGTTCGGATAGGAACTCGTATTGGATAGCATACATCCTCCCAGTTCATGTTGTTTTGTTAAGTTATTCTTTCTTTCCAATGATTCAAAGAAATTTAGACTGTTAAGATGAATATGTCGGTTTCCTTTGGTTGATTCTACGTGGTATCTTTTTTAGTTTATTGTTGATTGCTTTCTTCTCTACCGCTTGTTCTCATCGGGTCGGAAATCCACTAAAGTAGTTTTTCAAAAGCATTGAATATTGTTCATGTTATGGAAAGGGAAACGATGAAACGGGACACCCAGCTTGCTTCGTTGCAAAAACATCTTACTGTTTTAGTTGACGAGATTGGCGAACGCACCTCTGGCTCGGAGAGCAATCGCCGGGCTGATGCGTATGTGTTGCGCCAGTTGCAATCGTGTGGTCTCGAGGTTGAAACCCAACCGTTCGATGTCATCGATTGGCAGTGTTTGGAGGCTCAACTTCCCATCGCCGGCGAAGCGATCCCGGTGTTTGCTTCCCAGTATTCCCGTCCTTGTTATGTGACTGCGCCAATTGCTTTGATAACAAAAGTGGAAGAGTTGGAACATGCCGAACTCAGGGGAAAAATCGCGTTACTGTATGGTGACTTTATCAAAGATACAATTATGCCCAAACGCTTCCGATTTTACAATCCCGAGGAGCACCAAAAACTCAATGCGCTCTTGGAAGCGAAGCAACCGGAAGCAGTTGTAACGGTTAGTAGTCGAGTGGATCGTGCGGTCGGGGCATTTGTCGATGCTGACTTAATTGTACCTTCAGCGTACGTTTCCTTTCAAGAGGAAGCGGTAGTACGCCGTTGGAATGGAAAGTTGGCGACTCTTCGACTCGACACCTTGCGTAATGCGACACAAAGCCAGACGATAATCGGTCAGAAAGTTGGAAAACAACCAACTAAGATCACCCTCTGTGCTCATCTCGATACGACGTTCGGAACCCCCGGCGCGATTGACGATGGCACCGGTATCGCGATTCTGCTAACATTGGCTGAGTGGTTGCAAGGAGTCAGTACTGAGCATACAATCGAGTGGCTGTTTTTCAACAGTGAGGATTCCGGCGGCGCCGAGGGCGAGATGTTGTACGATGACGATTTTGACGTGAATACCAACGGTCTACAACTCTTAATCAATGTCGATGGCGTCGGTTTGAAAGGGTACGCTCCGAGTGTGTGCAGCTTAAATCTGGATAACAAGCAACAGCAACGACTCGAAAAAGTAATCGCGAACGCCAGAAGTATCGTAACCGAAGAACCGTGGTATCAAGGGGATCACTCAATATTTGCGTTTCGTGGAGTTCCATGCATCGTGTTTTCTTCTGAACGGATCTTCTCGCAAGTGTACACCATACCTCATACCGAACACGATACGATTGAACAACTCGATTTCGATTCAATTCAGAGCGTCACGACAACAATCTACGAGCTGATACAAATCTGGTAGTCAATACTGACACGCCTTTTAAGACTTTGAATTTGGGAAATATTTCTCATACTTGACTGATAGATGCAACTCTCAATCTTTCTGTGTATATTCCACCAACCTCACAGATGAAATCCCAGATGCATTCACAATGATCAACGATCCTATCGATTAGGAGTAAGGATGAATTGGATTCTCCGGTTGCTTGCTTCATCCGTCGGCAAGAAAATTTTCATGGCGGTATCGGGTGTTTTGCTTTTGTTCTTTCTGATTGCCCACTTGGCAGGAAACCTGACCCTCGTCGGCGGCAAAGAAATGCTTGCTTTGTATGCGCACACCCTGCATAGTTTCCCCCTCGTTGTTGTCGCTATGGAGATCGGTCTTGGCGCGATATTTCTTGCCCATATCCTGTTAGGACTTACCCTTTTCTTGCAAAACCGCAAAGCCAAGGGGAGTCAATATGCGGTCTCCAGCGGCCGGGGCGGGAAGACTTGGGCAAGCGCTACCATGCCCTACAGTGGTTTGCTCATTCTCGTTTTTCTAATCATCCACCTCTCTGATTTCACTGTTAAGAATTATGTCAACGGTTGGACTGGTGAGGAGTTGGTGGAACAGGTGTTAATTGCATTCACCGGAACGGCAAGAATACTCTACTACATCGCGATGGTGATCATTGTCGGCATTCATGTCAGCCACGGTTTTTGGAGTCTCTTCCAATCGTTGGGCTGGACGAACAGTCGCACACTGCCTGTCCTGAAAATCGTCGGCAAAGTCGTTGGCGTTGCGTTTGCCATCGGCTTTGGTATCCTACCGCTCATCGCATTCTCACTGGCGAAATGAGGTAATGGAATGCAACTTGATTCGAAAATCCCCAGTGGACCAATCACCGAGAAGTGGACAAAGCACCGCTTCGATTTGAAACTGGTCAATCCGGCAAATAAACGGAAATACACGATCATCGTGGTCGGTACGGGTTTAGCGGGAGCATCGGCGGCAGCGTCGCTTGCCGAGCTTGGCTACAATGTCCACGCATTTACGCTCCACGATAGTCCCCGCCGCGCACATAGCATCGCCGCCCAAGGCGGTATCAATGCTGCGAAGAATTATCCCAACGATGGCGATTCGGTCTGGCGACTCTTCTACGATACGTTGAAAGGCGGCGACTACCGCGCCCGGGAAGCGAATGTGTACCGGCTTGCCGAAGTATCCAACAGCATCATCGACCAATGTGTCGCGCAGGGCGTTCCCTTTGCCCGCGAGTACGGCGGATTGCTCGACAATCGCAGTTTCGGCGGCGCGCAGGTATCACGCACGTTTTACGCGCGGGGTCAAACCGGACAGCAATTGCTGTTAGGCGCATACAGTGCATTGATGAAGGAAGTCGGGAAAGGTTCGGTGAAACTGTTCCCGCGCCGCGATTTGATTGACATCGTTACGATTGACGGTGTCGCGCGAGGTATTGTCGTCCGAAACTTGGTGACTGGTCAATTGGAATCTCACTCTGCCCATGCAATTTGCTTATGTACCGGCGGCTACGGCAATACATATTTCCTTTCCACGAATGCGATGAATTGCAACGTTTCCGCGGCGTGGGCAGCCTTCAAGAAGGGCGCTGGATTTGCCAATCCTTGTTATACCCAAATTCATCCCACTTGTATTCCGGTGCATGGCGATTATCAATCGAAACTTACTTTGATGAGCGAGAGTCTTCGCAATGACGGTCGAGTTTGGGTACCAAAGAAGCCGAAAGACCCTCGCAAGCCATCGGACATTCCCGATTCGGAACGGTACTACTTTCTTGAAGAACGCTACCCCAGTTTCGGGAATTTGGTCCCGCGCGATGTTGCATCGCGAAACGCGAAAATGGTCTGCGATGACGGTCTTGGCGTCGGTTCAACCGGGTTAGCGGTGTATCTCGACTTTACTGATTCGATCAAGCGGCTCGGTCAAAATAAAATCGCTGAACGGTATGGTAATCTGTTCGATATGTATGAGAAGATTACCGGTTCCAATCCCTATCAAGAACCGATGATGATTTATCCCGCGATACACTATACGATGGGTGGCATTTGGGTCGATTACAATTTGATGAGCACGCTCCCCGGTCTTCATGTCCTCGGAGAAGCGAACTTCAGCGATCACGGTGCGAACCGGCTTGGTGCGAGTGCGCTAATGCAAGGGTTAGCCGACGGTTATTTCGTGATTCCTTATACGATTGGAAACTACTTAGCAACCACGAAGTTTGCTCCGGTCGATTCGACGCATCCTGCTTTCCAAGCGGTAGAGAAGGAGGCGAACGAACGCATCAAGAAATTGATCTCGATCAATGGTCATCGTACGGTCGATGATTTCCACCGGCAGCTCGGAAAGATTATGTGGGACAATGTCGGGATGGCGAGAAACGAGAAAGGTCTCAAAACCGCACTCCAAGAGATTCCCGCTTTACGAGAAGAGTTCTGGAAGAATGTGAAAGTGACTGGCTCGGCGGCAGATTTTAATCAAACGCTGGAAAAAGCTTACCGGGTAGCAGATTTTCTTGATTTTAGTGAGTTGTTGGCAACTGACGCATTGAATCGTACTGAGTCGTGTGGTGGTCATTTCCGCGAAGAATCGCAGACCGAAGATAACGAAGCGAAGCGGGACGATGAGAATTACGCGTACGCCGCTGTCTGGGAATACGATGGTCCCGGGAAGCCGCCGAAACTAAACAAAGAGCAGTTAACATTCGAGCATGTGAAGCCGTCGCAGAGGAGCTATAAATAATGAGCGCCCACGAAGCAAAAACAATCAATCTGATATTGAAAGTTTGGCGGCAGCCGAATCCCAATCAGCCCGGCGCATTCGCCCACTATGACGCTAAGAACGTATCGACTGAAATGTCCTTCCTCGAGATGCTCGATGTAGTGAATGAAAGAATCACGTTGGAAGGAAAAGAGGAACCGATTGCGTTCGATCACGATTGTCGCGAGGGAATCTGTGGAATGTGCGGAGCGGTAGTGAATGGACAAGCACACGGCAGATTGAAGGGAACAACGCTGTGCCAGCTCCATATGCGGCACTTTAACGATGGTGAGACGCTATACATCGAGCCATTCCGAGCACAGGCGTTTCCCATTATCAAAGACCTTGCGGTTGACCGCAGCGGGTTTGATCAAATCATCGCCGCCGGTGGCTTTATCACGGTGAAAACCGGACAAGCGCCAAGTGCCGATGCGATACTTGTTCCTAAGAAAGATTCTGATTTGGCGATGGATGCAGCAGCTTGTATTGGCTGCGGAGCGTGTGTCGCTGCCTGTCCAAACGGATCGGCGATGCTGTTTGTGTCGGCGAAGGTTTCGCATCTCGGTCTATTGCCGCAGGGGCAACCGGAGCGGTATCAACGGGTTGCCCGGATGGTTTCAAAAATGGACGAACTTGGTTTCGGAAATTGTACCAATCATTTGGAATGCGAAGCGGCTTGTCCAAAAGAGATTAAGTTTACAAACATTGCGCGATTGAATCGTGATTATTTGCTGGCGCGGCTGACTGCCGCTGATCAGGAGACGGGTCCGGCAGGAGGTTTTTAATTCGTAATAGCAATCCGATTATGCTTTTTATCTACTGGAAAAACAGTATATTGTAGTAACGAATTCTTAACACATTCGACAACACATGATAAAAACATTAGTTCTCGGTCTCGGAAACGAAATGATCAGCGATGATGCCATTGGCATCTTGGCTGTTCGGCAGGCGCGTCGCCTTTGGGAGGCGCGACATTTAAACTCTGAGATCGAGTTTGTTGAGTGTTCGGTACATGGAATCGCCCTGTTGGAGTTCTTTATGGGATACGACCGGGCGATTTTAGTCGATTCAATTCAAACTGGAAAACACCCCCCAGGTACGATTTTAGTCGTCGATCCCAATAAATTAGCGCCGGTTACGGCACCTTCCCCTCATTTTACTGGTTTGCCGGAACTGTTGGGAATTGCCCACCAACTGAAACTTCCATTTCCGAAAGAATTTTCGATTTTGGCGATGGAAGTCAGCAATACGAACACCTTAGGGGAAAAACTTTCACCTGCGGTCGAGTTTGCGATGCCTTTGTTTGTTGATAAAATCATTGCATCCATTTAGTTGTAAGTCATTATCGATACTGTTCATCCTACTTTCGCATTTCCACCTCCGTTCCATTTACCTGCAAAATTGTACCCTTCCAAACACTCAACAAACCACCTTTTTCCAAACCATTACCGGTGTTATATTCCTCCATTAACACACAGAGGAATCAATGTCACACGAAAAACGATTAAAGATTGGCGTATTGACCGGCGGCGGCGACTGTCCGGGTTTGAATGCAGTTATCCGTGCGGTAGTACGACGTGCGGTCCACTCGTATGGATTTGAAGTCTTCGGCTTTCGCGATGGTTGGAAAGGTTTGATTGAAGGCCGGATTGAACCGCTTAGTTCGATTTCGGTCACCGGTATTCTTCGCCGGGGTGGTACCATACTTGGTACTTCGCGCACGAATCCGCGCAAAAAACAAGATCATCTTGACGCAATCGTACATCACATGAAGAAGTATGAGATCGATGCCTTAATCCCCATCGGTGGCGACGACACGCTTGGGGTTGCGCTTTGGATGCATGGTCTGGGATTTCAAGTCGTCGGCGTTCCGAAAACTATTGATAACGACATCAAGGGCACCGACTACACCTTCGGTTTTAATACCGCGGTGGAAACGGTTACTGAAGCGCTCGACAAATTGCAAACGACTGCCGAGTCACACCACCGAATCATGGTCGTTGAAGTAATGGGACGTCACGCCGGATGGATCGCAACGATGGCAGGGATTGCCGGTGGTGCCGATGAAATCCTCATCCCGGAAATGCCGTTCGATATCGAAGATGTCGTTGCAAGACTCATGGAGCGGCATAAGCGGCGAAGTTTCTCTATTGTCGTCGTCGCGGAAGGTGCAGTTCCCAAAGATGGTGGAATGACTACAATTTCCGATAAAAAGGATGCATTTGGTCACGTTATGCTTGGCGGTATCGGACAGTGGGTATCCGACGAAATCGAGAAACGTACCGGTTGCGAGACCCGATATACGAATCTTGGTCATATCCAACGTGGTGGTATCCCGACGGCGTACGACCGGATCCTCTCGACTCGGTTTGGCGTGGCGGCAGTCGACGCAGTAGCTAATGGCGAGCGGGGTAAGATGGTTGCCCTCCGAAGCGAAGATATTATCTTGATTCCGCTCGAAGATGCTGTGTTACAGAATAAAGTGGTCAATCCGGAATTTTACGAAATTGCCAGTTTATTCTTTTAATTGATTGTTTGTTGTTATATGTTACAGGGGAGCGAACGCTCCCCTTTTTCTTTTCAACTTATTTCTTCTTGCGGTTTCACTTTGGAGAACGAGCCATGAAGAAGTACCGATTTCTTCTCCTCATACTTGCCATTGTAGCAACAAAACCAGTGACGTTAATGAAGTAAATCTTGGCTTGAATCTTGGTAAATAAGCGAAAGTATTTGCGATTTATTGTATTTGGAACATGCAATCGGATTGGAACGTATGTATCTTATAGCCCAATTTCTACCGTCGACCACCTCTCCGAGATATGCTACCCTGACCAGACGGTAATTCAAAGAATACTCAATGGAGGAATACATGGCACTTCGTGTCGCAATCAACGGTTTTGGTCGCATCGGTCGACTGGTTTTCAAAGTCGCATATAAACGTCCCGATGTCGAATTTGTAGCAATCAACGATATCACCGACGCAAAAACATTAGCCCATCTTTTAAAGTATGATTCCGTACATGGCAGATTTCCCGAAGCGGTAACGACTGAGGGCACCGATATAATCGTAGCCGGTAAAAAGATAGCCGTATCTGCCATCAAAGACCCGGCGCAGCTTCCCTGGTCAGCGCTTAATGTCGATGTCGTCATCGAATCGACTGGCAAATTCACCAAAATGGAAGACCTGCAAAAGCATGTTTCCGCTGGTGCAAAAAAGGTTCTGCTGACCGTTCCGGCGAAAGACCCCATCGATGCGATGATCGTGATGGGTGTGAACGAAGATATGCTGAAACCAGAGCATAAAGTAGTGTCGAATGCAAGCTGCACGACCAACTGTCTTGCTCCGGTAGCAAAAGTGTTGCATGACAATTTCGGCATCGTTCGCGGTTGGATGACGACGATTCACTCCTACACCAACGATCAACAAATTCTCGATTTACCACACAAGGATTTACGCCGTGCCCGCGCTGCCGCTCTTTCGATGATTCCGACCACCACCGGCGCTGCCCGTGCCGTAGGAAAAGTTATTCCCGCATTGAAAGGAAAACTCGACGGCATCGCAATTCGTGTTCCGACACCCGATGGTTCCTTAGTCGATCTCGTGTGCGAAGTTGCGAAAGACACCACACCTGAAGAGATCAATGCGGCGATGCAAGCGGCTTCCAATGGTGCGATGAAAGGTATTCTCGAGTACACCGAAGATGAAATTGTGTCAATTGATATCGTTGGAAATTCGCACTCTTCTATCTTCGATGCGAAGTCTACGCAAGTTATGGATAAGCGATTGGTTAAAGTTCTCGCATGGTATGACAACGAATGGGGTTACTCGAATCGCGTCGTCGATCTCATGATGAAACTCAAGTAAAGTAACTGTAGGACAGAAGTAAAAGTAGGTAGGACAGACACTCTTGTCTGTCCACCTCACGTAGACGGAATAGTGCGTCTACCCCAATCTATATGCTGAGTGAATTGCAGGATTTACCCTACCATTGAGAGGGTAAACACCTTACTGGTGGAGCGATCTATGAAGAAAACCATTCGCGATATTCAAGCGCGCGGAAAACGTATCCTCGTAAGAGTCGATTTTAATGTACCGATGCAAGATGGCGAAATTACCGACGACCGACGAATTATTGAATCGTTACCGACGATTCGCCATTTATTGGAAAATGGTGCACGGGTCATTTTAGCGTCGCACCTCGGACGCCCTAAGGGTGGACCCGATCCTAAGTATTCACTGAAACCATGTGCAATCCGTTTAAGCGAGCTGTTGGCGCAACCAGTTGCCTTTGCCCCCGATTGTATTGGTTTGGAAGTGGAGCGAATGGCAGCGGCGATGCACGATGGTGATGTATTAGTATTAGAGAATGTCCGATTCCATCCCGAAGAGGAGAAGAACGATCCGGCATTTTCCGAAGCGTTGGCAAAAGTCGCTGAAGTATATGTTAACGACGCTTTCGGTTCGGCGCATCGCGCGCATGCCTCGACCGAAGGGGTTACGAAGTTTTTAAACCCGTGTGTCGGAGGATTCCTGATGGAAGAAGAGTTGCAATACTTAGCTGTTTCGATGAGTAAT
>JAOTSC010000103.1 GCA_030247525.1 bacterium
CCATGCAACGGTTGGTAGTGTTCTTCATCCTTCTTCTACTTATGACAGGGTTTTCATTTGCCGAACCATGGAAACTGTCACTGGAAAGCAGCATCGGTCTCACTCAAAACACGTTCAGCGATAACTGGCAAGGAGGTTCTTCCGGAAGTGTCGCTTGGTCCACCCAATTCAACTTCCAAGCGGAAAAGCAGATCACTCCGAGTTGGCATAACCGGAATGTGCTTAAACCGTCGTTTGGACAGACCCATACGCAGGATCAGGAATCGAAAAAATGGTTGAGACCGGCGAAATCAACTGACCAAATCGATCTTGAAACAGTGTGGCGGTTAACAAAAGGGTGGGTTGTCGATCCCTATGCAAGTGGCAGGTTGGAGTCGCAATTTCTGGATCAAAGCGATACGATGAAAACGCGGAGTTTCAATCCGATGCGGTTGACCGAGAGTATCGGTTTTGCTCGTACGATGTGGAAAGGAGACAATTACGACTGGACAGTGAAGCTCGGCACCAGTGTCCGGCAGAACATCGACCGCGATGTCCTCAATGTTCTTACAAACACGCGAAGTGCAAAGACTGTTCGCGATGGTGGTATTCAAATTGACAGCGATTTGAAAACTCCCCTCAGCGAACGACTGAACTACACCGGAAAACTCACCATATTTCAAGCAATGTACAACTCTAAATCCGATGAATTGAAAGGATTGCCGAACGAGAATTATTGGCGGGCAACCGATGTTAATTGGGAGAATGTAATCACCGGTCGATTGTCGCAATACATCGCTGTATCATTGACTGTACAGTGGTTGTATGACAAAGAGCTCGATTTGGGCGGCAGGTTTAAGCAGACGATGACACTGGGGTTTTCCTATCTAATGAAGAGTGAAGCCAAGTAGCTCTTCTCACAACGTATACAACGTAAATTCGTGAAGTTTTCACTGCACAAAACACGGAGCAATCATGTTAAAAGAATTCAAAGAATTCGCGATGCGTGGTAACGTTATCGATATGGCGATCGGTATCGTAATTGGCGCGGCATTTGGAACGATTGTCGGGTCGTTGGTTTCCGATATGCTGATGCCGCCGCTTGGCTTACTTATTGGAAGTCTCGATTTCTCATCGCTTTTTGTCGTACTCAAAGAGGGAACTCAAACACCGGGACCGTACATGACGATTGATGCGGCGAAGAATGCCGGTGCTGTGACGTTGAATTACGGAAAGTTTGTAAATACGATTGTCAATTTTATCATCATTGCTTTTCCGATCTTCTTGTTAGTGCGGACGATTAACAAATTGAAGAGGAAGGAAGAAGCGCTGGCAGCCGCGAAAGCTTCGGCAGAGCCAACGACAAAGCAATGTCCGTTTTGCTATTCAACGATTCATGTTAAAGCAGTCAAGTGTGCGAGTTGTTCCAGTGAATTGTAGTTAGAATAGAATGAGCAAATAGAATCGGGTATCGAACGGTACCCGATTTCTTTTTGGATGTTTTATACATCTTACTAATTGCATATATATGTATCTAATATTCAGTGAATAGCATAATAAGTGTCTATTTGGTAGTGCTTTGATTATATTTGTGTAGAAGTAAAAGATGAAGCGGTCAGTTTTTCTGCAAGTCTCATCATTGCTTTTTCAAGACTTGTCCCACCGTTTTGTTTTTTCAGCTCACTTCTGACCAGCGACCCTGTATTTGTTTTTTCTTTTTCAACATCGAAATCACATGAGGGGTAGTACAATGCAATCTTTCCGCTCTCAAGTCTTTTTATTTACAGCTATGTTATCCATACTTGCTTTCAGCACGCTGTTATTGGCAGCTGATATGCCTATTGCGGATAAACTCTGGGAAGCGAAATTCGACAAAGATGTCGAATGGATGCAGTTATCCGACGCCGGTTATCTGGTCGTAAACACCAGTCAAGGGTTGTTCGGAGTTAAACCCGAGGATGGCAGTATCGTTTGGAAAATGGATGATGTAAAGAAAGTACCGGAAGATTTTTTTTCGACGATTCCGGGTACTCAATTCGTCACGATTACTAAATCGGCCGGACCACTTGGTGTCACGACAACAACGTTAGTCGTCGATGTTACAACCGGTAAAACGCAATGGACTACGAAGGATCTTGATTTAGTGAACAGCTTCGGAATGATCAATATGATGGAGGCTGGAGCTGTGTACCTCTTCGGACAGCACAAAGATGGAAAAATGGTAACGATGTTTGTCGATCTGGCAACTGGCAAACCACTGTGGACCAATGAGACGTTGTATAAAAAGAAGCCAATCACAATGTACAAAATGCGTCCGGAAAGCCAATGGAGTACCCGGATGAGTATTGTTGGCAATCAACCACCGGTGTTTCTCGACGATGGCAGTTACATCGAGTTCATGTCACAAGTAGGACCTCGCCGCGTAAATGGAAAAACCGGCGAAGTGATATGGACAAGTAAAGTAGAATTTGAAGGCATACCTGGTTTGCGCGACGGTTATGCACCGTTTGTCCTAAGTTCGGACAAGAAGGTGCTTTTCATTCCCCACGGCAAACGGGTCGATGCGATAAGTGTTGAAGATGGTTCGGCTTTATGGAAAAAAGCTCCGAAGCTTCGGTCTAAAGTAACTCAAATGCAAGCAAGTTCGGAAGGGTTGGTTGTAAGAGGATCATCGGGGCCTGACTCCAAACCCTATATAGATGTTATCGACTTTACGTCAGGTGAAACGCGTTGGAAGAAACCCTTCAAGGACTTGGCTGGTGCAAGTAGTTTCGATATCCAAGGGGATAAGCTCTACATCTATGCCGATGAGTCAATCTTTGAAATTGTTCTTGCGACCGGTGAGAATAAGGAAATTGTGAAGACGATTCGTTTAAGTGGTAATGAAATTCCGTCGTCGCTCGCGATAGTGGAGCAAGGCTATTTGTTGACTTCCTCTCAGAACATGCTGCTGTACGATAAGTCGGGAAATCAGGTTTACCATGCTTATCACAAGGCGCCGGGTTCGAGTTTGTTGGCGAAAGTAGCCTCGACCGCGGCAATTATGGCTGTAAATGCAGCATCGGCCGCAAGTGCCTATTCGCAAGCGCAATCGACCGGAATGTCACAGAGTTACACGGTAGTAACCAGTAATCCGGTGATGTCAAAGCGGTTCAAAGCAACTGCCGGTGGCAGCTCCAGTGTCACGGTTTTGACCGATGTTAAGACGAGTAGTGCAAAGGGACCGGGATTAGTGAAAGTCGACCGGAAAACCGGAGCGGATGTAAAGTGTGTCGTTTTGGGGACAAAAGAACCGAAATATGAATTCGACGATGTCGATGGCATGTTATTCTTCTTGTCCGACGACAAGGTCATTCAAGGATTCAAGTTTTAGTTTGTGATTCTTTTGGAAGATGGAAACGGGCGAAGTAATTCGCCCGTTTTTCTTTGCAAGCGATTAAAATATCTGCATCAACCAATCGGAGATTAAGAAGTCGATCCGGGAGATGAGAAGGGAGATTCGTCCCATCACCGTTGTGCCATAGGCGGCGCCGAAACTCACCATTAAGAAGGCGATACCAATCTTCGAGGTTTGGACGAGCGCTTTATGTTCCAAGGCAAAAAAGAAGTAGGAAAGGGAGGTAAGCGTTCCGACGATAATCAGAATGTTCGTTGCATTGTAGGGTACCAGCATTGTCCCCTGTAGTTGCGGGATGAGCTGTCCTTGGGTGAATTGAATCATGTTTAAAGCCGCACCAACGCCGATGTACAACGCAATCGGATAGCGAGCGACCCATTGTAGATTCGGGATCAACCGTAATAAAAGAATGATACCGAGCAGACCGGGAACAATCGGGAGGAGATCACCACCGCCGATTTTATCGATGACGTTGGGTTTCAAGACACTGTGCCACTGTACGGCAATCGTGTAACCGGTAGATAATCCAACGAAAATGTATTCAGCAAGCTTGTAGACGGGATTATCGCGATAGAGGAAACTGAACAATATCAGAGTAAAAATCGCAGCGATCCATGTTCCGAGCATATCCATGGTTACCGCCCCTCCGCCCGCGATTTCCGCTTCTGGAGCCACTTCGGTAAGATCGAAAGATTGCCAAGCAGAATGAGTATGATAATGACGATGTGAGCTACTGACTGGGCGTCCATCCCGCGAGTCGCTTTACCATCTTTTCCCACTAATTTTTCATATTCTGCAGCGCCTTTTAATCCACCTAACATACCAGTGAGTTGGTTGGTCTGCATATACGCTTCATACTGCGGGACATTCACCGCCGTCACCCCAACGCCAAGTGGAACACCGAATTGCGCGAGTCCGATGGTGATGTAGAAATCGACGGTAGCGCCGTGAGCGATATCGACCATGTACGAAAGCGCGCGATAGTTAGGACAATGTTGAAATATCGGCATTCCCGCGGTTACTTGACCCCGTTGGTCGTTTGGAAATGGTGCAGTCCACGAACTACCTAACGACAGTAAAAGAGCGTCGTTGCCCGGTTTGAAGCCGAGGTTTACATAGTCTGTTCCGTAGGTACGATTGTACTCTTTTGCTAAGTTTTCAAGGATACGGTCAGCAATTGGGCCGGTCTCGGGATAATTCGTGTACACAATGAGTGGGAGCCCGCGTTTCATCACATGGCGTACTAACGCAATTGCCATCGGTTGGCATTCCGGGATCGATGTCGGATCGAAATCGAACGCGATGAGTACCGAGGAACTTTCCGGCAACGCTTCGATCCGGTCGAAAATCGACTGCGAATTTTTGGTAATGGCGAGTGGCAAATTCAATGGGAATATCAATGGCAACGCTACCGCTGCTGCGATTGCCAGATAGATGATCCGGCGGTCTATGCGACCGAACATTTCCAACCATTGCGGCATCATCGACCCAACCAAGAGCGCTCAATTCCGAGCAGCGTTTTTAATCCAGTAGCGATCAATCCCAAAGCGGAACCGACGAGCAATGCTCGTTGCGCGGCAAGTGAGGGAACGGTTAGAATCCATTGCGCGATAATCGGGAATTTACTCCAAATGATTTCTCCGATGGGGACTTTGCCAATCATGACCAGTAATGCAGAGATAAGCAGGAGGGTTGCTAACCAAGTCTTGACGCGGAAAGCTCGATAGCTAGCGCTGGTAACGTAGAATGCGAGCAGAGAGAACATCGTCGCCTGCATCGGGTTCTGCACATTGGCAAACAACCATTGGAACAAACTATTAGGACCGTTATCGACAAAAATTCCCAATGATGCCATGCCAACCAAACAGCTGATGAGAACAAGTGAATAGAACCAACTCTCAGCACGGCGGCTGATACGCATACTGTGGGAGATTAGAATGCTGAAACCACCCATCAAATAACTAAAGCCGGCGAGTACAATAACCCATTCCGTTAGCACATCCTGCATCCGGGTAGTGACTGGTGAGTTCAAGAAGAACGCCGCGATAATCACGAGTCCGCATAATCCGCAGAGGAGGATGGCAAGGTTATTTTTCATTCGACATTAAACCACTGGATGTAGCCGTCCCAACCAAACATTGCTGCGAGGATACCTAAGAGAATCATGAATACAAAAGCGGCTTTCGACCAGTCCTGTCCGAGTATTGAGCCGAGGAGAATCGGTTCGCGGGAAAGATATGCGCTCGCGGCAAACAGCTCCTCGCCGATTAAAGTGTAGTCGCAGGAGGCAAGGAAGAACGGCAACTGGTGGGATTGCGCGGTTCCGGCAATTTGAATGGCACCGGTAGAGTTGCCGGCTTCGGCGATGACCAGCGATTCGGCAAAAAATTCACCGATAAAGAAATTGGCAGCGGTGCGTTCCCGTACGGCGTGTCCGGCAATGGCGGCGGCGTAAGCGAATTGGTTGTCGGTGACGTACCGGATGCGAGACGGATCGTATAAATCGGGTCGACCGGCGCTGAGATAACTTTGTTTAATCGTTTCCTGCGCGGTCGTCATGATAAGTGGGAAGCGGCACATTACATCGAGCGGCACTTCGTATTGGGCGCTATCTTTGCCTACCCGCTCGAGAATCGATAATGCGGCAAGGGTTTGAATCCGGTCGACATCCATACTGCCGGGAACAAAGAGGATCGAGCGTCCCATTTCCGCGGCTCGACCAATCGCTTCGTCGATGGCATCGAGGCCGCCGATACGTCGAAGGGTTAGAGGTTTACCGGTTTTCGCCAAAAAAAGAAAAACGATTACCAACGTACCAATGAGTAAAATGAACAGCATCACATTCAATCGTTCGGTACGGAGAATTCCGGTTGGGGCAGGCGTGGCAGGTTGGGTATTTTGTACAGGTACCGGAACAGAAATCTTCGTACTATCGAGTTGACTGAGGGTATCGTTTTTCACGATGGTCGAATCAGCCGTGTAGCCGATTGTACCAAAACTCAGACAAAAGAATAGCACAAGCGCTAAGCTACACTTCGTAATGGTACGACTGATAAACGTTGAGATAGTGATTATTCTGGGAATATGGGACAACGCGAACCGCACTTGGTAACGAAATTGATCCGGACTACTTTAGGAAACGAACAAAGTATAAGCTTGTTTCAACCATTCTGCAAGCGATCAGAGGAGCTGTGAAAAAAACATTTTCGATCCGCTTTATCGAGCGGCAGCCGGAGCTGGACGAATATTGTCACGAGTTAGCTCAGGCAAACCGAATCGCGCTCGATACCGAATTTATTGGCGAAGGGCTTTACTATCCGAAACTTTGCCTGATCCAAGTTGCGACCGATTTCAATGCGACCGTAGCGTTAATCGACCCGTTGCAAGGTCTTCAATTCGACGAGTTCATACGCATCCTTTCCAATAGCGAAGTCGAGTTGGTATTTCA
The DNA here is from genome assembly GCA_030247525.1 of bacterium. Lineage (NCBI taxonomy): Bacteria > bacterium. The sequence goes on from JAOTSC010000103.1 coordinate 6,825, forward strand.
TGCGGCTCGACAAGATATCGACATCCTGACCGGACAATTGCATGTCAATATTCACAGGTTGTTTGATACCCAAGTAGCCGCCGCCTTTTTAGGCTATGGTGATCAACCGGCATTAACCCGACTCATGATGTCGGAGTTAGGGATTAAAATTGAAAAGGGGGAACGGTTCACCGACTGGTCGATTCGTCCACTCTCCCAAGCTCAGTTGGAATATGCCGCGATGGATGTCGCGCACTTGATCGAGATTCGCAATCGTCTTGAACAACAATTGCTGGCGAAACATCGCTGGGGGTGGTTTTATGAGGAGTCGGTACAAATTCTCGCCCGCGACCGGAGCGTCGACGAGAGTGAATTGTGGCGGCGGGTGAGTGACCGACGTGGTTTGAAACGCCGGGAATTGGGGATTTTGCAGGAGTTGGCTTTGCTCCGGGAACATACCGCCCAGCATTGGAATAAACCGCGCGAATATGTGATTCCCGACCGGGTGATGGTGCAGGTTTCGCGCACCAACATTCATTCCGAGCAAGATTTGAAAACGTTGCGAGGTTGGCGAGCGCCGAACGACAGTAAATTTCTGCAAGCAATTCTCCAAACAATCGATAAAGCAAAAGCGAAACCCGAGGATGAGTATCCCCGCGAAGAGTTTGGCACCGCAATGCCAGTTGAAGCGAGCGCTGTGAGTGATTTACTTTCGGCATGGCTCAAAATCGTTTCAGAGCGAATAGGAGTGTCATCGCCACTGCTTGCAGTACGGGCAGAACTCGATGCGGTATCGCGATGGGGGTTTGAACGGAAAGGCTCAAATCCGCCGCCAGTACGATTTGTCGAAGGTTGGCGGTTGGAGGTCTTAGGAAAAAACCTGTTGGAGATTGCTTCGGGGAAGAAGAGCATCGGTTTGTTTTCTGATCAGGAAGATGTGTTGTCGATAGGAAGGAAGTAGCGATAGTATTGAGCAAGTTGGGATGGACAGACAAGAGTGTCTGTCCTACGGAAAAGTCAGACAAGGTTGCCTAACCTCCAATTGCAATTGGGATTGCCTCGCTTCGCTCGCAATGACACGCAGGCAGGATTGTCTGCGCTACCGATGGAAAACGTAGGTTGGAAACAAAAAAACGCCGACTGAGAAGAGTCGGCGTTGTGCTGGGGGATAGGGATTCGAACCCCAATTCTATGGTCCAGAGCCATATGTCCTACCGTTAGACGATCCCCCAAGTGATCGCGCCGTAAAGTTAAGGTAATCGGCAACACGAGTCAAGTTGCGTCCCGAGAGGCTTTTGGAGCAAAGGTCTCAGGAAATATCGAACGAAGGAGAGCAAACCCTTCGTCGTACAATTGCGGCGGAGCTGCCCAAATGCAACCGTTCACCAGCGGATCATCACACTGTGCGATACTGCCAACGATGCCGCCCGCTTCGCGCACGATAACTTCTCCACCGGCAATATCCCACGGTGCTAAATTCAATTCCCAATATCCATCCAATGTTCCAGAAGCTACCCAGCAAAGATCGATGGAAGCCGCACCACATCGGCGCATTGAGCTTCCGGCTCGAAACATTTTCCGAAATGCGGAAAGGTAATCTTCCGTGAATTGTTTCGCGCGAAAGGGAAATCCGGTAGCAAAAATCGCATCGGAAAATTCTCGATTGTGATTCACTGAAATTGGTTTTCCGTTGCGAAACGCACTGCAATTTTCGGCTGCGCAATACAAATCGTTTGACGCAGGATTGTAGACAACACCGAGAATTCGCTTTCCGAACGGACTACCGGGGAGCAGGGTTTCACGCGATTCTAAGCCAATCGAGACAGCGAAAATCGGGATACCGCGGAGAAAATTAGTCGTGCCATCTAACGGATCGATGATCCAGCGGTACATTGCATTCGTATTGGTTGAGGTTCCTTCTTCGCCTAAGAAATCGAAGTTGGGATACTTTTTGGAAAGTAGTTCGAGGCAGAGCGCTTCACATTCTTTATCGGCAACACTGACAAAATCATGTTGCGCTTTGGTTTCAATTTCGGAAGGCGAAATTGTACCATAATACTTCATGAGTAGCGCACCGGCAGCTCGCGCGACTTCTTCAACTTCAACGAGCAAATCGAACAGTGTAGCCTTATCCACGTCTTCTCCGCAGTCGTACAATCAGTGTGACGATAATTCCCAATACTGCAAGCGTAGTCAATGCACCAGTCCAAGACCAAACCAGAAAGCGTGCTTCCATCGAATAGGGACCGCTATATCGGAGCATCGCCCCATCGAATCTCCACTGTAGTGTATCGCCATAAGTCGTATCGGCATTGGAGCGGATGAGCCAACCGCCATATTGAAAATCGACCGTGATGCTCTCATCTTCGAGATCGTTATAGGTGTCGCTTACCCTTTTCAATGCTTCCCATGTCGAAAATGCTTTCGGCATTTGAGTTGGCATTAGCTCGGCGGGAAGCAGAGTGTCACTAATGTAGGTCCAGTAATCCAAATCGTTCGATTGTGGGGGATCGGAACGCAATGTGTTGAACCATCTATCCGCCAGTTTCTCCGCCCACTCGGATACTCCGGTCGCCGGGTTTCTCGGATGTTGTAATCTTAACGAGTCGGCAAGATGGTCGAGCATTTTCGCGGCGACCATTTTTCGGAATTGCATGACAGCTTGTGCATGTTCGGTTTCGATGGAATCCTGCGAGGCAGCCGTAAGGGGGATTCCGGCTTCTTTAATCGCCTCGACCTTTGAAACGGGGGCACCTGAATCAGGATCAGCAAATGGGAGCATCGCATTCCCTGGGACGTTCCCTTCGAGGATATGTAATTTAACTGGGCCTAAGTAGATACTGCGCAGCTTAATGTATGGTGTGATTGGAGATTCTTCACTCAAATAAAGGTTTGCCACCTCGGTGTGCGATCTCTTACTGGGAGGGATTAGGTTATCGTTGAAAAAAGTTTGACCATCCCAAACACCGGTTTGTTCAAAAGAGCCTTGTTCATCCTCTTTGCCCGGTTTCGGCGGTTGCAATATCCAGTTCTGTACATAACCCGGTAAGGTTCCGCTCGCCAAGTCAACGCTGTCACCCATCCAGTGAAGGTAAAACTCTGGTTTCCGCGTTGTGTCCCATTTCACAAAGATTCGACGTTCGAGGCAACCACTGAACAGAACCGCGAAAACAAACAACGCAGTCGCGTAGGTCACGAGCCGTACATGTCGATTCACAAAACCTCCCTTTACCGTAATACTTGCTTTCGCTATCGGTTGAATGTAAGTTGGCTTCATATGCCGATCGCGAAACACTTGCCTATACGCGCTATGTTAGCTCTGTTCCTGATTGCGATGACTCTGTTCGACTGGTCGCAATCGCAATCTGCATTCGGTTTTTCCAAGCCGAGAGCACTGACACACGAAGACTCGTTAGCGCTGTTCCCACCACCACTACCAGTTAAACAAGATACCATACCCGAAGAGAAAGTACTGCTCCGCAGTCTGGAGATGGTGCGGCTCGATAGCGTCGTAGCACTGCTCACTTTAGCCGACGCTCACTTCTCTGTTCACAACTACGACAAAGCCGGGTTGTTCATACGCGCCGCCTTTGCGCAATATGCCAAAGTAAATGAAGCTCGCGACGATTCGCTCGAAGACCACGCTGACTCTGTATATGCCGAGTTAGTGTCAAAATATAAATCATATTTAGCAAAGCAACCGATTCTGCCGCCGGAAACACCTCTCGCTGTGTTATTAGAAGAAGATACAGAACATATTCAAGTCCCGGAAGCGACCCGCCGCCGAGTCGATGAGTTGTTACGAGTGACGCCGACCGAGCAGCTCGCGTTTCAAAAGCTGTTACCGCCTACAAAGTTACAAGATTTGACTACCCGCCCGGATAAATTGCCGCCAATTCCAATAGAGACAAATCAAAGAGTCGAAAATGCGATGACGTTTTTCATGACACGGGGAAAAGCGGTTTATGAGCGTTGGTTGCAACGTTCCGAACGTTTATTGCCGGTTATCGTGCCGATTTTACGCGAGGAAGGCATTCCTGAAGAGATTTTCTGTCTGGCAATGATTGAATCGGGATTAAACCCACAAGCTTATTCAAAGGCGCGAGCTGCCGGAGTGTATCAGTTTATCAGTACAACTGGCACTCGATTTGGATTACAAAGCGGTTGGTGGGTTGACGACCGTCGGAATGTCGAAAAATCGACCCGGGCAGCTTGCCGATATCTTCGAGCACTCTACAATCAATTTGGCGATTGGAATTTAGCAATTGCGAGTTATAACTGCGGGGAAGGTAGAATTGCCCGCAATATCAAGCGTGAGAAGACAAAAGACTATTGGAAGATGCGACGGTTACCCCGCGAAACCCGCAATTACATTCCTACTTATCTGGCAGCATTGATAATTTTTCAAGACCCGGAACGGTGGGGTTTCAAAAAACCCAATTTTACTCCACCGATGGAATCTGACACAGTGATGGTCGATGGCGTTGTAGATTTGTCGGTTGCAGCGAATTCATTAGGGATTCCCTATGATGAACTGAAGTGGCGAAATCTTGAACTAATGCAATTCTGTACCGATCCAACTGTGGATCGTTATCCGCTCCGAGTACCGCTTGGGATGGGGAAACTATTGCTCGATACGTTGCGAAAATTGGATCACGACAAGAAGATTCGTTGGACCGATCACGTTGTTCGCAAAGGTGAGACATTACGTTCGATCTCCCGGAAATATGGATTATCGGAAAAAGCGATTTCGGCGTTACCATGGAATTATTCCTCAATTCGTGGAAAAAATAGCGTGATTGTCGGTTCGACGTTGAAGTTCCCGGTTCCGGTCGGCGAATTGGCGGCAAATGGATCACCCCCGGGGGTTACACCGCAGGGAACCCGGAATCAAACAACTCGCGAACGTAATTTTGTGATTGTAAAACGAGGAAATACACTCTCGAAGATTGCCGTAGAGGAAGAG
>JAOTSC010000104.1 GCA_030247525.1 bacterium
CTCATAGCGTGAGAAGGCGAGTTCTGTACCATCAGGCGACGGTTCCCCGAAGAGCGCTCCTCCAACGACATTGGTTACCGGTTCGATTGTGGTGCGGTCGGAAGACATTCGATAGACATTCCAGATGCCTGTTGAATCGCTGGTGAAATAAATCCATTTTCCATCGCGCGACCATGCCGCATTGCGGTCGTCCCACCGACTTTCCCGCAGTAACTCCGTTTTACCGGAAGCAACATCCAACATTATCAAATCACGGTTTTCATCGGTAACGAGCGAGAAGAGAATTGATTTACCATCGGGCGAAAATCGTGGTTGAGAAACCTGCTCACCGTTAGTATAGTTCGTTAGAGTGCGACTCGGCAACGGCGATTTACGGGGAATATCCTTCATCACCAAATCGGGCAGCTCAATCAGAATGAGATTTGAGGTACCATCACTCTGAGTAATCGCTACTATCGAATTTCCATCAGAAGAAATGTCGGGTTGCTGTACCCGCGCTTCATAGGTTAACCGATACGACTTCTTTTTCTGTATGTTGTACCAGTATAAATCGTTTAAACGACGCTGGTCTTTGGTTAGCGGTTGGTGAGAGTAGACGATTGCACTGTCGTTGGGATGAATCGCGAATGGCGCTGATGTAACAAACAATTTATCTTTCTTACCACTCTCGACATCGTATTTTACGACTTTTGAGCCGCCGAAGAAATCCTTCTCTTTGTTGGATACGAAATAGATATTTTTACCATCGTTTGACCAACGTGGGTAGAGATTTCCAAATCCATCTTCCTCTAATAACCGTCCATTGACTTCATTAGCGCGAATCGTGGTAGTACGCTGTGAATAAGTTTCCTTTAGAGTCCGCGACCAATCGTTATACAATTCTCGTGCGGAGACTCCCAAGGCGTTTCGACAAGCGCCATCTAATGTCCAAGTCATCGGCTTTGCCATCGCTTCGGATAATTTTCGAAATGACGCTTCACCATAACGGTCAGAGATGTATTGTACGAGCGAGAACCCTTGGTTGTAAACCAGTTCTCCGCCGAGACTATTTTTCTCGAAGACGCCCATTTCATCGAGGGTCAATAGGTTTCCGGTTAAGGAACGAGTACGCAAGAGCATTTCCCGATGACTATCGCGATAGTCGAAATTCATCCCTTTTCGCATCGATTGGGCAGTCCCTTCGGCGAACCAATGGGGTACAACCGTATTAATCACCGGATAGCTAATGATGCGATTCGGAAACCCATACAATACATCGGGGCGCGATTCTTTCTCGTAATCGATCACTTGGGTATAGATACCGGGAATTTCGCGCGACCATTTGCGAGCCGCGCCAAGCTGAATCATGTGGGCATATTCGTGAGTGACAACATTTCGGAGCCAATGGTGCGAACCACGGAACTCAAAATCGAGCGCTGGTGCCCAGATGATGATTTTATTATTAAGGTAGTACGTCGCTCCATTCGCATAATCGTCGGTATCGTATACCACCCAGTGTACTTTCGTATCGGGGGTATAGTGATACAACTCGACTAATTGCGGATGGACAGCATCGGCAATGTTCAATATCTCGCGGGCAGTACGTTCGGAACCGACGTGATAGTGAAGGACATGAAACTGCCCTTCCATCGTCCGCCATTTTAATCCGGAGTGATTGAAGGGAGTAACCTGAGCAGTTGACACCTTTGCCAATACAAAGACCATTGACAAGAGCAACAAGACGATACGGAATATTCTTGTATTGAAAAACAATGATATGGCGTACGGTGTCATTTAATCACCGCCGCTTTGATAAGTTTCACTGGTGTTCCAGGAGTTTCTACTCGAATCAGATACATCCCGCGCTCAACATTCGCATTCCATTTATATTCAAAACCGCCACCTTCGACCGGGTAGGGATTTGTCAAGGTTGCCACACGTTCCCCATCTAAGTCGTACACATTCACTTTCGTTGCGGATGCATTCGCACTACTGATACCGAGCCGGACGTATCCGATACCATCACGAATCGGATTCGGCCAAACAAATGAATAGGAAATCCCGCTACCAAACGTAGTCGACCAAGTCTGTTCGGAGTAATACTTGGGAATCCCGGATGCCGAACCGTTTGGACAAGCCCAAGTGATTTGCGAAAGTTCGTTGTTTGGAATCGGGGCGATGTAGATACCGCCATCACGAGATACTGCAACTACATGTTTCCGGCTGGTTGAAGTCGATGAGTCGGATAGCAACACCAGACCATCGACCGATAAGGAACCGATTGCGATGGGATAACGGTCATCGCGGGTTCGTTTATTCAACGAGTACAATTCCCCGGATTGCGTGCCGTACCAGAGAATTGGTTCATCGTTGACGTTGGCTCCTGCAACCATCGATACCGGAATCGAATTTGATGGGAGACGACGGGGAAAATCGGTCTGGACACCGTCTTTACCCACCAGCCACCAATTTTGATCATCCAATACAGCTAAGTTCTCCGTAGTCCAAGCGACACCGTGTAATGGCGAATGGAGATTCATGAGAGGAATTTCGCGCCATGTTCCGATGGGATTTTTTACAAACAACTGGCGATTAATTCCGACAAACGTCGACGCGACTCCGACAGGTTTAAAATTCAGCGCGGACGGATTCGACCGATACTCCGAGGGAATCGGATAAGTTTGAAGCAGGTGTTCGTAATTCAGAAAACGCATCGTATTGGCAGGCGGTAACGCTGTCGTGAACACACTATCTAAGTCAAGCGATAATTCCAGACTGAAATTGAACGAATTCACATACCAGCGACAATCAACATCGTCAAATTGCAGGTTGCCCGGTACCGCATAAGGAAATGCAATTTGCCGGGTTCCGATACGTTCCACTGCAAATCGATTGGAAGTATGCAAGACCCGATACGCTTCCAAAGAGTGTTGTAACGAATCGCTCGGTAATGCGCGCATCATCAACAGATGAGGGACATCCATCGCATCCAAACCGATCGTAACATTCTCAATCGCTGCAGCACTCACGGGAGTTGTCTCTAACGCATAAGCAGTCATTGAATCGACTACTGCAGCAGTAATTGAGTCGGTGTGAACAAACGAAACAGGATGAGTTCCCAACCAGCTTCCCGAATCGGATACTGCGAAGATGTTACTACCGCTCGCAATCCAGATTTCCTCACGACCGTCAAAGTTCGCATCAAATGGAAGCATTGTAACCGGCGTCGCAGAAGGGGGAATGCGCAATCGACGTTCACCGGGAATAATCGGCTCATTCGCATACTGGAATGACATTAAGCGACCGGGACGCGAAAAGGAATGGAGAATAAACGGCACCGGAGCTCGGTTCGTTAACTCAGCGCGAGGAATGCGATAACGGTCGTATTGAACATTGGTGTTGCCATTGTTCGCCCGCGACCACTCATCGTTTCCGGCGAAAAAGGCATCATAGGGAGAGCCGGTCTCGGTACCGTAACCGGCAGAGAAGAATCCGTATTCCTGTCCGATGTCTTCCGCCCCGTCGGCTTCAATCAGTTTAACCACATAAGGCGCTGATCCGGTCTGTAGCGGTGTTCCCATCGCTTCACGGCGACGCTCTTCCGCTTGGTTGATTCGCCAAATCAAGATACCGCTGCCGGGGGTATCGAATTCGTAATTATCGGCACGAACAATCACCCCGAACGAATCGCGAATGGAATCGTCGAGCTCGATTTCGTATTGGTTGGTGAGTTTCGCTCGTCTGCCACGAGAATCATAGACATAGGTGTAATCAAGTGAATCGGGGTCGCGATTGCGCGCTTCCGCTAAAAAATACTCTTCGCCGGCGCCGGGGATACGAATTACATCGGGCGCGACAATTGTATCGGCTTGCGGAATTCGTATTTGCACCAATCCGCTATCGGGACAAGGCGTAGCAATCGACCACCCCATTTTCACGCGCGACCAAGCATCGGGGTATCCCGGGAGGATGCCGAAGAATGTACCGAAGCCGCGATCCATGAGCGACCAACGCCCAATCCGCGAAGTGCCTTCCTCGGTGTCATATAGAAAAGGCAAACCGATTGCATGTCCGATTAACAAGGAATACAAGCCACCGACACCGATATCGACCCACTCGGTTCCCACTTTCTGCGAGGACATTTCGGGGAGGATTGCCCCGCGCGGAATGTGGAAAGAACCGTTGCGAACCGGTAAGCCAAGCGGATCGTTGATGTTCAAGTATTTCCGTAAATCGGAATTGGTGATGAAACCACTCGGAATGTCAAACGGGGTTTCATCGTAACCAAGATCGTATTCGTTTCCCGCTCCGGCATGAATCATAACATATAAATCATAGCGATTACGAGCAGCCAAAGTATCGTAAAACGAAACTGCTGTATCAGCGTCAGCGCTATCCCACGCGGTTTTCCAGAGCTGGGTCAATAAGAGATTGGTGCGTTCGTTATCGGATGGGTCGGGATGGTAATGCCACACCGGTTCCGGCATCCGGTAGGCGGAACGATAACCAGCAGGATAAATATCCGCTTGTATCGATAGTTTTCCATCAGATACTTGGTGGAAATAGTTATGAACGAACGTCATCTGCTCTTGGAAATAGAGACTGTCGTGGGGCGGTGGATCGATTTTTCGGCCTTCCCGCGCACCGAAATCGAAACCACCGTCGCCGGTCGTCGTTGACAATGTGTCGCGCGGAAAATCCACCCGAATCGCCAGAATCCGCAGTGTATCAGGCAGCGCTTGCACCGACATCGGATCGCGACCGGTACCGGCAATCCCTTTGAAAACCGGGCGTGCAGCATACGCCATCAGAGTTGTAACTCCGATGAGAATAGCTGTAACCGCGATTCGCCAATCGTTACGCATTCAGTATCCTAACTTGCGTTTATAGTCCAATCGACAAGGAAAATCGCATCGTGTCAGTCAAGGGGTGTCCTTCACCGGCTGAGACATAACTGAAGTCAAACCGATACACCGAGTATTGTAGCGACGCGCCAAAGGTCAACGGCTTCACTTTTCCTTGTTGGTCATTCCAGTAACCCATCCGGAGACCGACCAAATTGGTATACCAATATTCCGTACCGACGTGATAAATCATTTCCTGTAACAACGGTTCGTCGAACCAACTGCTCACAAGCGCCACATAGAATGGATCGGATGTACCATCCGGCTTCTTGCGAACCAATTCCTTGTCAATGTCACCCAGCACCGTCAGTTTGTTGAATTCACTGTCGAGAACGTGATAGGCAAAACCCATTTTGAGGTTGGTGGGAATTGGATCAGCTTGGGCGGCATCGATATAGGAAATTTTCGGACCCAAATTCGAGATGTTTGCACCCAGTTGAAGACCTTTGATCATCGTCATCTTGTGCAAGACACCGATGTCGACACCAACGCCGGTAGCAACGCCCGAACCTTTTTCAGCGCCAGCTCCCCGATCGGATAAGTGCGAGTATATAAAACGGGCGCTGATACCCAATGCAGTATTTTTATTGATCTGGGTGCCATAAGAACCGGATAGAGCACCTTCATAGGTGGAGAAGGTACCCTGCTCATTGCCTTGTTCATCGGTACGGGTCGAGGTACCGAGATTCAAGAAAATGACGTTTGCACCAAATGTTCCCAACTCCGGTACCGTGTGGACATAGGAGATGAAATCATAGTACAAATCCGGCAAGTGGAATTGTGGCAGCCAGTTCGCATGCATCATGGTGATTTGACGTTGGTTCTGGAAACCGAGGCCTGCCGGATTCCACCATGTCGCCGAGGCGTCGTCGGTTAATGCGACCCCCGCTTCTCCCATACCGCCATAGCGACCGCCGGGCGATATTTTAAGGAAGAGTACGGCCGATTCCGATACGGCAGCCTCTGCAGGATGTGTGCTGGCAAGCAGCATGAGACATCCGGCTAAACCGAATATGATTATTTTCTTCATTGTATCCTCCCCGAAAAGGAAATCAGTTGTATTATTGCTAAGCCAATTGGCTCTGTTGTTAAAACTTAGTACGAGTACAACGAGATACTCTATAGCTATCTCGAAAAATGTCAACGCAAAACGGCTGCTCTTCCTATTACGTAAGCCGACCGACCATCGGTTGAAGTAATCTTCACTTTCCACAGATACGCCCCGTTGGCAACTTCAACACCGTCTCGGTCGCGGGCATCCCATTGCGCATCGGGTGGGGAATTGTAACCAACTGACACTGGAAACGGTCCAAAGGAACGAATCCTTGTTCCGTGTACAGAGTATATATCGATAGTTCCCGAACCGGATGCCGTACTCTCAAAAGTGAAGATTGAGTTCTTTTCGACTGGATTCGGATAATTCAAAGGATTCTTAAGTGCGACTCCCGACGAAGAATTAACAACTTCGAAATCGATCTCTGCGAAACTGGGATTATTTGCACCGTCGAACACCTGTAGGGAAATTGTGTGCTTTCCGGGAGCAAGCGGATTCAACGGAGTCTCCAATGTCCCCTTGGTTAAATCGTTGACAGCATATGCGAACTGCTCGGTATAATCCAATACTTTAGCATCGATGGTGGCTAAGATGCGGTGACCCAACTCACCGGTCAAGTTAACACCGCTGGAATCGGAGATGTCGGCAATTAAAACCGGAGTGTTGTCGACCACATCGCCGTTCTTATACTCCCGCGAATTCAAATACAATTTGATTACTGGCCCGATGGAATCGTTGACTGTCGCTGGTTCCAGCGCAGTCGACACCGCTGGTTTATAACCGGCAGCGCTTCCCCACTCCCCACTTGCATAGATTAATGCAGTCGCATTGGAATCGCCGTAGGTGGCATCGAGCGGTAACATCACAGGTGCATGAAACTCGCCGTTCGTAATGCTTGCCGACCCGCGGAATAACAAACGACCTGGCTTGTAGTACGTGTATGGCGAAGTTCGAGAATCGCTACCCCAAAGATGGGAACGGGCCACCCGCGCACCACGAATCGAGATATTCACAGTACCGTCAGCAGTCGGGTCAAGGGTGCCGGTTTGCGGACCTACTTTCCCGACTACGGAACCTGCTGCCATGGGAACTAATGGCGACGGTTGAATCGAATCGACCCACGCGGCACGATCTGCAATCGACAAACGGGTAAGCGGGTCGCACATTGAATGGTAGTAACTGGAATTTGTTAAATTTCCAGCTCGGGCTTTAGCAATCATTAATGCCGTGGCAATTGTGCGTCGAGGTTGGAATGTCGTATCGAACTGAGCGACAAAATATTGTTCCGCCAACCGCTCATTCGCTTCCGGCCCGGTTAAACGGGTCGCGGCAATTACTCCGATAGCTCCATTCTCATTGAGGCCTAAGAGTTTTTCCGGAAAGCTTTGTAACTCAGGATCGTCCCAATATGCCCAATCGCAAGTGAAGGCAAGCCAGAGCGGTAATTTGCCACCGGTCTTGATTTGGGAGAGATCGCGGCTCTCTCGAAGGAGTTGCTCGTGCGCCCACACCCTCGGATTCCCATGACCGATCCAATTCACGATTAATGCTCCGCGTTCCAGTTCGGTGATTAACGCTGCAGTCGCGTCGGGCTTCAGATTCGCCACTTGTATCGGATCATAGTAGCCGGGGTATTCGATCAAATATATTTTTACCCGTTCGAGATAGGGTGGTAGTATCGATTGATCGAGTGCTTCGGATGCCATTGTATGTGTGGTTTCCCACGATGCGTAACGAGCGCCGTCGCCGTACTCATCGTCAGCACATAACACGAATTTATTGCGCCACTGTCCCGCCGGTGGAGCAGTCTCATATTGTATCAGTTTATCGATCCAATTGTCGATCAATTGCGGAGATTGCAAGGGAAGCCGCGCAGTTACCAGTTCCGGGGGATTGTACTGTGAACCGAAGCGGACATAAAAATCGTCGGTACAGGTGCCATAGATTTGGTAACTGGGAATCGGACGTTTGGTATGAGGCTGTACGATTCCCCGGTAATCATAGTCGCCATCGCCCATGAACAGAACATACGCCGGCGCAGGGCGTTGCCACGATTGGAAAGCATAGCGAAGGAAATTTCGAATCGCTACCGGATCGAGATTTCCGGAGGCAAACTGATCGAAAACATCTTGAATGCGAACTGTTACAACGCTCACGTTGTTGTGCTCGCGGCGATATTGGGCAAGCCGCTGCGCTTGAGCTTCATAGTCGTCTTGATACAATAAAATATAGTCGGCTTGCAGCGAAGAACTACGAAGATCAGTGTATCCGGTTCCACCCAATGTAACAGGAGACAATGATTGTACTCGAAAGAAACCGGCTTCTTCGGCGGCAAAATACCGTTTCGTGCCGGAATCGGCAAAGGTGGTACTTCGAATCCAACGCACATTCTCTCTGTCGCGCACTTCAAACACATAGGGATTCACTGCATTAGAAAGCGATACCCGATATCGGGAACCGATACTGGTTTCTGCGATTAAGCGGTTACTGCGCATTGCCCAATCGCGGGTGTACTCTGCTTCGATCCAATCGATATAGAACGAAGCATCACCAGATTTCCGCACAAATAATGAATTGTTTCCTTCGCGCAAAATACTCGCCGGAATGCTGGTAGAGTAGTATCCCGATAACGCGAAAACTGTATCGAACGGCGTTCCATTCCATGAAAACACAATGTTAGTTGGTTGAGTGGAATTGGTAAGCGATAACCATCGGGTTATGAGAGACAGCGGTGATGAGGTAATTGCGCCAGTTAACGGAATCGTAAATCCGCGCTCGATATTTCCACTGAACAACTGCCCGACCCACCGGGTTCCGGAACCGGGGAAAGAGCTATCATTATAGATGCTGATATCGTCTTCGAGAAAAACACGACCAATGGCATTTGGTAACGCGGTTTCCGAGCCGGCGTTATCGATTCGTGCCATCCGCTTTCCGGCAGTACCACTCCGGTCTAACGTTAGAAAGTAGGTTGCCGATGTTGTGTAGGGGGACAACCAATGGGCGTAACTGCCACCGTTTCCGCTTGCCCATCCGCTGGATTTCTCACCAAAAAACAATACACGATCGTTTGCATCGAATATATTATCGCCACCGTCCTCAACCAGAATCGCCAATTCGATCCAGTTTTCTGGAACTGCTGCCGTAAGCGATTCAGAAAGTGGTTTTGCCGAGGAACCGTACAGCTTTAGAGTCGTTACATCAATACTTGATAAGTTAACTCCTACTCGTTGCAAGTCTTCGCCAGTGACAACTGTAATGCCTTCATTGTTGGTTGTGATGCGGTAAAGAGCGTCGGTGGGCAACGCATTCGTCGAAAAGATCGAACGCTGGGAGGCTACACGCACTTGCCGCCAATTGTCGGCTGCCGCTTTGTTTACAACATAATCGGGGAGCGGTGCTTGACAAGTTGCTGGTTCATTGGCCTTTGTTACATCCGGAAGAAAGCGAATTTCGACCTGCCATCGACTGGATGTAAGAATTCGCTCATTGGCATTTACTGCGGCATTGATGACCAAGCGGACTGCGCGGCTTCCCAACAGCGTCGTTTCGAAATCAAGCGTTCCCCATCGATCGGGTGTATCTAAACGGTCAATAGCTTCGGTGGGAATCTTTGTTACTCTGGCTAATGAACCATTGAACGAGCGTTGTTCAAGTGGTCTAACCGCAACTAATTCAGCACGATGTCCGGGGGGAATCGCAATCCATTCGATATACACAGGATGGCGGAAACCGTTATGATCTGTCAAAAATGTTCCGGTTTTTGGCGTGAGTAACCATTCGCCATTAGAAAACTGCGCGGCTGTAACTTCATCGGACAATGTAAAAGAAAGCAGGTTTGCTTGAGAGGTATGTAGAACGGTGCGAGCAAGTGGAGCTTTCTGCCCGGAAGTTAGCGGGGCAGACAGTGCAGAGAGGGCACTGGCAAACAGTAAAATCAGACTCAGCAACCACATGAACAGAATCCTCAACAAACGAAAAACCGAACCCATAGTCCGGCAACAAAACCGCCCCATACATCTCGGCGTCTGGTATCGTCAAACTATCGTTCGGTTACAAGTTGCTAAATCAATCTCCTGTTTTGCATTCGCAATGTATATCGGTTGTACGGAATTGTCAAGCGGGTTTATGGAAGAGCGGAGGAATCACATTCGGTACCCGGTCTTTTAGTAATCCTAACAATCCCTCTGGTAACCGTACCAGTTTCCCGTTCTCATCGATAAACGCATGCTCCGTGACACCAGTCACCCGAATTTCATCTTCGGCATTACCGCAAAGCTCATAGCCAAACCGGATGCGGGTGTTGGTGTATCCGATGGGAAAGGCGGCGACTTGAATCAAATCATCGTAAAAAAAACTTTTCCGATAGGTCGCCGCAGCGTGTACAACCGGCAGGAATACACCTTCCCGCTCCACTTCGACATATGGTCGCCAACAAGTACGAATCCACTCGGTGCGTCCGACTTCAAAGAGCTCCATGTACCTGCCGTAATAGACTACACCCATTTTGTCAGTATCGGCATAACGGGCGCGAACGGGAGTAATGACCTTCCATCGATCAATCAACAGTGAAGACTCCCATCTTCGAATACTTCTCGACCCGCATTTCACGCCAGTCGGGGGTAGGTATCGCCATCAACTCACGGAGGTTGCGTCCGATAACTGTTTCCAGACTCTTTGCTGCGGCATCGAAATCGCGATGAGCTCCGCCAAGCGGTTCGGGTACGATTTCGTCGATGATGCCAAGTTTCTTGAGGTCAGTTGCTGTTATCTTCAAATTCTCAGCGGCACGTTCCGCCTGACTTGCATCGCGATAAAGAATTGCCGCGCATCCTTCGGGTGAAATCACAGAATAGACGGCATACTCCATCATTACGACACGATCGGTTACTGCTAACGCCAAAGCGCCGCCCGAACCACCTTCCCCAATGATACATGTCAAAGTAGGCGTCTTTAAATTCACCATATCGAATAAATTGCGGGCGATGGATTCGGCTTGTCCACGTTCTTCTGCTCCGATACCGGGATAAGCACCGGGCGTATCGAGTAGCGTCACAACCGGGATTCCAAAACGGTCGGCAACTTTCATCAAACGTAACGCTTTCCGGTAACCTTCAGGATGCGCCATTCCGAAATTGCGTAATAGGTTTTCCTTGGTTCCGCGTCCTTTTTGCTGCGCAATCACCATGACGTTGATACCGTCGATTTTACAGAGCCCACTAACAATAGCACGGTCATTGCGGAAACCACGGTCACCATTCAATTCGTAGAATGTAGTGTCCCATCGATTGATGTAGTCCAATGAGTAGGGACGGCGAGGGTGTCGAGCCAACTGCACCTTTTGCCAACGGGATAGATTGCCGAACGTTTTTTCCATCTCGCCCCGAAGTTTCTCTTCGAGCTTCTTGATTACCGGGGCTTTGTCTTCGTCGTCGAGACGGTTGTTATTCCGGATGCTTTCGATTTCCTGTTCGAATTCTGCAATCTTCTTTTCAAAATCGAGTAATACTTCCATTACTTCCTCCAGCGTCGTTTCAACGCCCGTACGGTACCCCGCCATCCGAGGGGAGATTTCCAATCGACTCCAAACAACGGTAGCGCAGAGCTGGGCGCATCTGCCGACAGAACTTTAAAATGCACACCTAACGAAGCCAATCGGTTCGCAATTGCGAATATTTCCGCATAACTGGCTCCCCCGGTGGAGAAAAAGACATCGGATATGTGTTCGTCCTCGATGATTCGTTCGAGGTCGTCTGTTGATCCCAATGGATCGAATCCGAAACTTAAATTTACCACATCATTACGGT
>JAOTSC010000105.1 GCA_030247525.1 bacterium
TTATCTTCCGGGTCGATTAACTCTAACAGCGGATTTTGATTCAATTCCAAATCGACCCGTTGCAACAGCTCGAGCAAAGGTACCTGCAACAATTCCGCCCGCAGAATTTGCTGCTGGGTAATCTTTTGCTGCAGTTCCAGTTTTGGAACTTGGGATAAACGGTTCGATAACATACGATGAATTTGTTCTTCTGATCCTATTGAACTAAAAATAATGCGACTGTTTGCTTCCCAGGCGGGCATGGGAACCCGCCCCTACCCAACAGGTATTTCTTGTTAACAGGTCTGGATACCTATCTGTACCCGTGGTTATGTCAGGCAAGATTGCCTAACCTCCAAATACAAATGGGATTGCTTCGCTACGCTCGCAATGACATTATTACCTATGCTTCTTGGGTGTCGAGTTTAAAGCGTTCCCCGAGATAGAGTTTTCGGGCGTCGGGGTTGTCGGCAAGCTCCTGTGCCGTCCCGGAAATCAGGATACTTCCGGTGTACAACAAATAAGCCCGTTCACAAATCGCCATTGTTTCCCGGACGTTGTGATCGGTAATTAACACCCCAATCCCCCGGCGTTTCAGGTCTCGAACGATACTCTGGATGTCCTGCACCGCAATCGGATCGATACCGGCAAACGGTTCGTCCAATAATAGAAATTTCGGATCGGTCGTCAATGCCCGGGCGATTTCAGTACGTCGTCGTTCCCCGCCGGACAGTGTATACGCTTTGGAATTCCGAACTTTCTGTAAACCGAATTCGTCAAGCAGCGATTCGGCTTTTTCGAGGCGCTGTTTTTTGTTTAATGGTAGCGTTTCTAAAATCGCAATCATATTCTGCCAGACGGTTAGCTTGCGAAAGACCGATGGTTCCTGTGCGAGGTAGCCAACCCCGTGTCTCGCCCGTTTGTACATCGGGAGGGTGGTACAATCGACATCCCCGATAAAGATTTTTCCACCATCCGGTTTGATCATTCCAACGGTCATATAGAAACTGGTAGTCTTACCCGCGCCATTAGGACCAAGTAGACCGACAATCTCACCTTGGGATACTTGGAAGCCGACGTCATTTACGACTTTCCGTTTGCCGTAGATTTTTACCAGATGTTCCGTTCGTAAAGTTATCATCAGTCGTCGATCTCCCGCTTCCATCCGATTGGATAGTATGTGCCTTCAACGCCGCCGACAATGCGGATTGCATCGATTTCCTTGTTCACAAAGTCGATATCCAAGGTGTCACCGGAGGCGACGTTGACGCCATTATCGCTCGCCTTGTCCCGGATATAGTAACGAGATTTCGCATTACCCCATACGAGAATTCGTTTCGCATCGCCCTTCTCGAAATAAGAATGGAGGTTCATCCCGGTAATTCGATTGAGTGGCGAAAGCGGTGTACTATCAGCCGGTGATAAGGCAACTACCGTTCCGATTGCGATCATGTCATTTAATTGATCTTCAATAAACAAGAATCGCATACTATCGGCAGTCATGACTTCTCTACCCCGCACTAACTTGGGGCTGCGAGTAAGTGTCGAGATACCGGTCGAATCATCAAAGACTAAGAAGCCGCCGGTCGCTTGCAGAGTATCCTTCGTGATCACAACTTCTGCTTCGACCCGCGCTTGCCGCAACGAATCGTTCATCCAGAGCCGCCTCCCGGTTATTGTTAATGGGTGCTGCCCGGTCGAATCTTTCTTTACCAATTTTGGCTGTACGGTGACGTCGGCTTCTCGGAGGATTTCGTCGTAGGTTGCCATTTCTCCAGTAACTGTCGTGCGGCGGACGGAATCAATAAAAACGACTGCGCCACGATACGTAGAAATGCCGCGGTCATAATCATAATCAAGTCGACGGCAATAAACCGTTTTTCCGTCCGGCTGAATGACTTTTACATTTCCGTTTGCTTCAGCAATTCCGGTAGCTTCGTAGTAGTTTACTTCATCTGCCATCAGGATTTGCGTAGAATCTTCGACATAGACATTGCCACGCATGTAAACGCGACGCGCTTCCGAATAGAATTCGGCGTAATCACACCGGATGTGAATATCATCCTGTGAGAATTTTACGTTGTTGATGAGAATGCGGATTTGTTCGGTGTCGCGGGTTATACTGCGCAGAATGTCGGCTTGTTCAAGTACAAGTGGACCGCGTCGGCCACCGAAACCGGCAGCGAGCGATAGGGTTGTTAAAAAAAGAAAGAATGCGAGCCGTAAAAAGTACATGCTGTTAGATGAAAATCCCTAAGCTCAAACTTGTCAAACAAGATTGCAAAATTTTTTAATACAGGTCTGGAGACCTGTCGCTACCCTCGTAGGCAGGATTACCTGCGGTGAACCGCAAGGCGGGTTGCCTGACCTACAATTAAACTCGCAGACAGGATTGTCTGCGCTACAATACCTCCGACTGGGATTGCTTCGCTGCGCTCGCAATGACACGCGGGCGGGCATGGGAACCCGCCCCTACCCGTCTCTCAAAAAACTGTTAACGGCGACGGGTGGGGTCGGGTTTTCGTTCGCGTTGTTGGAGTTCGCGATAACTCTTACCCATCGGCTGCATGATTTCCCAAAACGTCAAATTTTCATCGGCAATCAGCCCAATCCCATATAGGGTGTCCTGTTGAGTGGCGATTCGTACCGAGTCATTGGTGATTATCTTTCGAGTCGGCGGATCCCAGCGCAGGGATTGTGTTTCTAAAGCGACTTCTGAGGTATCCGACCAGAGGTAAACATCTCCCGTAGCGATGTAGTAACTGCGGAATTCGTCGACTTCTGCCCGTTTCGATAACATAAATCCAGAGCGATTTCCCAACGAATCAAGAAAGTAGAGCGTTACTCCTCCCGATAACTTCGTCGGTTCCCCCTCTTTCATCTGCACGACTTTCGCCGACCTTACTTTGCTACGTACGATGCCATCCTGCGAAAACTGCATTTTCACACCATACATCTCTTGCAGCGGTACATCGCGGAATGGCGTTTCTGGTAAACTGGTATTCTGCTGGCAACCAACTGCGATAAGTAGCAGTATTCCAAAGAGAAATATTGTGCGAAACGGATACTTCATGATGCGTTTGGAGAGGAAAGTTCGATGTTGAAATGTTCGGAAATGATGGTATCCCAGCGGTTCTGTGCATGCAACACGGCTTCGACCACTTCCCTCAGAACGCCTTGACCGCCATTCACACGGGTAATGGCTGTTGCTGTATGTATTACGTGAGTGTCGGCGTCTGCCGGAGCGACTGAAACACCACAATAGGGAAACACCGGGATATCGATTAGATCGTCCCCGATGTAGAGAATTTGTTCCTTGCTTGCATGCCACTCTTGTTGTAATGCAAGGAAGCCATCCGCTTTTTCGTTAATCGGTCTTCCGACGATATGCTTGATACCTAAATCGTTAGCACGGCGATGAACGACGGGGACTAACCGTCCCGTTAAAATGGCAACTTCGATGTCTGCTTGTTGCGCTAACCAGACTCCGACTCCATCACGCACCGAGAATCCTTTCCACTCGCTTGTTCCACCGTCGAGATTTATTGTTCCATTAGTGAGAACTCCGTCAACATCGGTCACGATATAGCGGATTTCCTGCAATGCAACGGTGAGGCTTTTGTCGCCAATTGGTAGCGCTGAATTGTTTCGGTACGAAATTTGCTGTAATTTTGCCATGCCTGTAAAATAGGGGGAATCAAGGATATATGCAACGAAGCTTTGAGAGGAATTCGAATAATGAAGAGTACTCGGAGAGGTGATTACGATAGAGAGCTAGAGATTGTGATAGTCGAGGGTTTTACCCTCGCGATTATCAGATTTCAAGAATCGCAGGCTTAAATCTGCGGCTACAATTGTATCGAAGTGATTCATATAAACCAAATAATCACGCTCTGGATAAGAGAAAGGGGCGTACATGATACGCCCCTTCTACTTCATCGAAGTCAGGCAGGATTACCTGCGGTAAGCCGCAAGGCGGGTTGCCTAACCTCCAAGTTTCGTTGGACAGGAATGTCCAACGTACGGTTGTTACCTACTTTTGGTAGCTTTGCAGGGTCTTCATGTAGTTCGCGCGTTCGTATGCCGAGGCATCGGCTACGTTCTTGTGACTCATGGAACCCTTCATTTGGTTGATGGATGTGTATTCGTGTTTTTCCATCCACTCCGTCAGCTCACTCAACAACGTCTTCGAATAACTCGGACCGTGTTTGAGCAATGCGCTGGCGATTTGAATTGAATCAGCTCCTGCCATCAGCAGTTTCACTGCATCAATTCCGGTATGGCAACCACCCGTAGCACATAAATCAGCACTGGTCTTACCAAACAGAATCGCAATCCATCGCAACGCCAATCGCATATCATCGCTATTCGATAACCGTAGATTGGGAATAACTTCGAGCTTATCCAAGTCGAAATCAGGTTGGTAGAAACGGTTGAAGAGGACGAGTCCGTCAGCACCCGCATTTGCCATCGATTTCGCCATCGCCGCCGGTGAGCTGAGGAACGAAGAAAGCTTCACTGCAATGGGAAGCTTCGTAGCGTTCCGCACCGCTTTGAGCGTTTCAATGTAGTGCCGCTCGATTTCCGATCCGACGACATTGGGATCGGTCGCGAGGTAATACATATTCAACTCAATCGCGTCAGCGCCCGCCTGCTCGATTTGCTCGGCAATCCGGGTCCAACCGCCGTCGGTCACACCGTTCAAGCTTGCGATCACCGGGATTTTCACCGCAGCCTTTGCTTCTTGAATCAGTTTCAGATACTCCTCCGGACCAACGATGAATTGTTCCGGTTCAGGGAAGTAACTAAGCGCTTCAGCAAAAGTATCGGCTGTTACTGTGGTGTGATAATGCAGTTCCAACGCTTCATGGGTAATCTGCTCTTCAAACAACGAAGGTAGGATTACCGCCGCGGCACCGCCGTCTTCCAATTGGCGAATACCGGAAACGTCTGCTGCGATTGGATTTGCCGCTGCAATGAGCGGATGTTTCAACTTCAATCCGAGATAGGATGTGTCCATATTCATATTGATTTCCTTCCGTTCGCAGCTTAGTTCGATTCCGGCGTACCGTACGTCATTTTCGCCAATTGCTCAAGATACGTCCACTTCGCTTCGGCGTGTTGCTGCGCCATGATGAGCAAGTGCTTCGCCGCATCGGGGTGGCTCTTGTTCAACATATTGAAGCGAGTCTGCGCATTCATATACTCACCCATTTTAATCTTGGGTTGGTTATAATCGAGTTTGAGTGGATTCTTGCCTTCGGCGACCAGCATCGGATTGTAACGGTACATCGGCCAGTTGCCAGAGTTAACGGCGCGTTGCTGATGTTCCATCCCTTTCGCCATATCGATGCCGTGGGCGATGCAGTGCGAATAGCAAATGATAAGTGACGGTCCATTGTAAGCATCAGCTTCCAGGAATGCCCGAATGGTTTGACCATCGTTAGCACCCATCGCTACTTGTGCTACGTACACATGACCGTAAGTCATCGCGATTAGTCCCAAGTCTTTCTTACCAATCGGCTTGCCACCAGCGGCAAACTTCGCTACTGCTCCTATCGGCGTCGCCTTCGAGCACTGTCCACCGGTATTCGAATAAACTTCGGTATCGAGTACCATAATATTTACATCACGGCCACTTGCTAATACGTGATCGAGTCCGCCATAACCGATGTCGTAGGCCCAACCGTCGCCACCGACGATCCAGACCGAACGTCGGACAAGGTTATCGGCGATAGCAAGTAAGTCCTTCGCGGCATCGGTATCGATCTTCTCAAGTTTCTCTTTCATGAGCTTGATACGGTCACGTTGCGCTTCGATACCGGCTTCGTCGCGGCAATCGACATTTTGTATTATCCCATCGACAAGATCATCACCGAGGATTCCCGCAAAACCTTTTATCCGCAGAATTGCGAGGTCACGCAACTTGTCAAAGGTCAACCGGAAACCAAAACCGAATTCCGCATTGTCTTCAAACAAGGAGTTTGACCATGCCGGACCCCTGCCATTGGCATCTACTGCAAACGGCGTGGTGGGCAGATTGCCGCCGTAAATCGAAGAACATCCGGTCGCATTAGCAATCACGGCTCGGTCGCCGTAGAGTTGAGTCAAGAGTTTGTAATACGGGGTTTCACCGCAACCGGCACACGCACCGCTGAACTCAAACAACGGACGCAGGAATTGGCTTCCTTTGACTGTTGTAATCTTGGCATCTTTGCGGTCGACTTCCGGTAATGTGAGGAAGAAATTCCAGTTTTCGCGTTCGGCATCACGCAACGGCAGTTGATCCGCCATATTGATCGCCTTGAGCGCGGTATTGGATTTGTTCTTTGCGGGGCAATAGCTGACGCATAGCGCACAGCCGGTACAATCTTCGACAGCGACTTGCAGCGAATACATCATACCCTTGTATTCGGTTCCTTTGAACGGTACAGCCTTGAAAGTTGCTGGTGCATCCTTCATCAATTCCGCCGGGAAGACCTTCTGGCGAATGGTGGCGTGGGGACACGCAATCACGCACTTACCGCACTGGATACAGGTATCGGTATCCCATACCGGGACTTCCAACGCGATATTCCGCTTCTCGTACTGAGCAGTAGAAAGCTCAAATGTACCATCAATGGGCATTTGCGAGACTTTTACTTCGTCGCCGCGCGCGAGAATCATCAGCGATGTGACTTCTTCGACATACTTCGGCGCACCGGGAGCAACCGCGGCACGGGCTGTGATTGAAGATGTCACAGTTGCGGGTAGAGGAACTTCAAAGAGATTCGCGAGAGTACTATCGACCGCGGCAAAGTTCATTTGAACAATTTTATCACCACGGGCAGCCCACGTCTTCTTGATGGAATCCTTGATGCGTTGAATCGCTTCGTCGCGGGGCAGAATACCGGAAATCGCAAAGAAACAGGTCTGCATAATCGTATTAATACGACCGCCAAGACCGGCTTCCTTCGCCACTTTGTAGCCATCGATAATGTAGAACTTGACTTGCTTCTTGATCATCGATTCCTGCACCGAACGCGGCAGGGTATCCCAAACTTTATCGGCAGCGACTTGAGTGTTGAGTAGGAAGACTGCACCGGGTTTCGCATACTTGAGGATATCATAAGTCTCAAGGAATACGGTCTGGTGGCAGCCGAGGAAATTCGCCTGACTGATTAGATAAGTGCTGCGAATTTTGTTCGGACCGAAGCGCAAGTGACTCGTAGTAATCGAGCCGGATTTCTTCGAGTCGTATACGAAGTAACCCTGTGCCGAATTTTCGGTTTCTTCGCCGATAATCTTGATCGAATTCTTATTGGCGGAAACCGTACCGTCGGCACCAAGTCCAAAGAATACGCCTTTGATTACTTCATCGCCATCGGTGGAGAAATTGTCATCCCACGTCAGCGAGGTCATCGACACGTCGTCGATAATACCAATAGTGAAATGGTTCTTCGGTTTTGCGGACATCGCATTATCGAATACCGATTTCACCATCGCCGGGGTGAATTCTTTTGAGGCGAGACCGTATCGTCCACCAACGACTTTGATCGGATTCTGGAAAGTTGCCCAACCTTCGTTGGCGTTTTCCGCTAAGGCAGTGAGAATGTCTTGGTACAACGGTTCGCCGGCTCCGCCCGGTTCCTTGGTACGATCAAGCGCAGTAATCACTTTCACGCTCTTCGGTAATGCCTTGATCATATCTTCGGATGAGAAGGGTCGATAAAGCCGAACTTTCAATACACCGACTTTTTCACCCTTGGACGTTAGATATTCGACGGTCTCATGCACCGTTTCGCAACCGCTTGCCATCAAAACGATGACGGTTTCGGCATTGGGATCACCGACGTATTCAAAAAGTCTGTACTGGCGTCCGGTCAACTTTGCGAAGTCGTCCATGACATCCTGTACGATTTTCGGGCATACATCGTAAAACGGATTTACTGTTTCCCGGCCTTGGAAGTAGACGTCTGGATTTTGGGCAGAACCGCGCAGTACCGGTTTATCCGGGGTGAGCGCGCGTTCGCGATGGGCACGGATGAGTTGCGGCTCCATCATCTTGAGCATGATTTCGTCGGGAATCACTTCGATCTTGTTCACTTCGTGACTGGTTCGGAACCCATCGAAGAAGTGGATGAAGGGAATGCGTGATTTGAGCGTCGCGACTTGCGAGATTAGTGCAAAGTCCATGACTTCCTGTACGGAAGCGGAACCGAGCATACCCCAACCGGTTGTCCGGCAAGCGTTGATGTCGCTATGGTCACCAAAAATCGACAACGCTTGCGCGGCAATCGCGCGGGCGCTGACATGGAAAACCGTCGAAGTTAATTCACCGGCGATTTTAAACATGTTCGGGATCATTAGCAACAGACCTTGGCTGGCGGTAAAGGTGGTCGCCAATGCGCCGGTCTGTAATGCGCCGTGGATAGCACCGGAGGCTCCGCCTTCCGACTGCATTTCGACGACGGAGGGGATGGTTCCCCAGATATTGGTCTTTCCATAGGCTGCCCATTGATCCGCCCATTCACCCATATTGGAGGATGGGGTAATCGGGTAAATCGAGCATACCTCATTCGTACGGAATGCGACGTAGGCTGCCGCTTCATTTCCGTCAATGGTGATGTACTTCTTTGGCATTTCGATATTGCTCCTCGGTTGGCTGCGCGATGGTATTCGTTCGATGTTCCGGGTAACAGCGTTCCCGATTCCTTGACTAGTTGATCCTATCGCGTTGCGGTGATCGGTCTAAGCTCCTGCTTCGATATCTGTGGTCTTCGGACGACCCGGCCGGTCGTCCTTGGAGGTACAAAAAAGAATATTGGTTGAACTTGTTCAACCGTTGTTAAGTTCGGTGTTGTCTGTGCGACTCGATAGAGTTGTGTATCGGTCGTACTGGGATTGCTTCGGCGCAAAGCGCTCTCGCAATGACAACTACAATTCGCGGCGACCTTTCAGGGAATAGGAAAGGGTCTCTTCGTCGGCCAATCGTAAATCGGAACCGATCGGTAAACCGAATCCAATCCGTGTTACTTTGATATTGAGCGGTGCGACTAACCGGGCTAAATACATGGCAGTCGCATCCCCTTCCGCTGTCGGATTCATTGCCGCTATGATTTCCAAAAACTTGCCTTGCTCGATCCGATGCATTAACGCGCGAAAACTGAGTTGCTCGGGACCGATGTCATCCAGTGGGGATAACGCTCCCCCCAGTACGTGGTACAACCCGCGAAATCCGCTTTGCTCAACCGCCATCAGGTCTGCCGGGGTTTCGATTACGCACAGCAGAGAACTGTCCCGCTGTAACGAATCGCAGATCGGACAAGGGTCACGCTCGGTCCAATTGCCGCAAATCGAACAGAAACCGATTTTTCGTTTGACGTTGCGAATCGCTTCCGCTAATGCTTCCACGTCATCGATCGGGGTTTCCAGTAAATGCACTGCCATCCGCAACGCCGCTTTTTTACCGATCCCCGGTAACTTCGACAGGCGCTTAACAACTTCTTCGAGCGCGGGTGATTTCAGATTCGGCGGCATCGGTTTTGGCTTTACTTCAATCCGTGAGGTGATAAGGCAATAGATGTATTTCTTATCAAACGAAACGAACCGGGGTCAATCCGGATGGCAATGGGCTATGTTCCAGACGCTAAATATAATGAAAAACAGGGGGAAAAGCGAACAAAAAGCATATACCACGATTTGGCTATCGGATTATGTTATTATACTTTTGATAAACAATAAGTTTCGATAATTGCACAAATAGTCATTCTTACTAACTCTAATCAATATGATTCTTCGAACAGAACAATTTTATTATAGTTGTTGAATGATAGAAAGTTGCTCTTCTCCGGCTGCCACAATTTGACAATGAGATTCGGTACGACTAATTTTGTCAGCACGTTTGGAAGAAAACATCTTACTGATTTTTAAACAATTCGGAGATGCGATAATGGAGAACGGATCAACTTTCCGGAATTTATTCGAATCATTTGAAGAAATCGTCGTGGTTAGCACGCCTGATGGCAAGGTGCTGTATGCCAACAATGCCATAGAACGAGTGTTAGGTTACACCGTTGAAGACCTTCAACAAATGCACCTTTTGGAACTCAATCCGGAAAACCATCGAGCAGAGGCGGAGGAGATTTTTGCGAGTATGGTTCGCGGTGAGCGCGATGTTTGTCCTTTACCTGTCGTTGCAAAATCCGGTAAGATTGTTCCGGTCGAAACTCGAGTTTGGTTTGGTAAGTGGGACGATAAAGATGCGATTTTTGGGATAATAAAACTGCTGAATGGTGAATCCGAAGCAAATCAACGATTTGAGCGACTTTTTCGTAATAACCCTGCCTTGATGGCAGTTTCTTCCTTGCCTGAACGAAGGTTTATTGATGTAAATAATACATTTCTGAGCGTTCTCGGTTATTCCCGAGCAGAAGTCATCGGCAAAACCTCTGCTGAACTTAACTTAGCCTTTGACAAAGCCAAACATGATTCACTTGCCGCACTCCTCAAAGACTTCAAGCAATTCTCAAATAAAGAAATGATGATGCGACGAAAAGATGGCGGAGTCATCTACGGGTTATTCTCTGGAGAAACAATCGTAAGTCAGGGTAAGCCATGTTACCTTACTGTCATGATTGACATTTCAGAGCGGAAACGTTTTGAATTCGCGTTGATCGAAAGTGAAGAACGTTACCGGACTTTGTTTGAGCGTAACAAAACTGTGAAGCTTCTCATTGATCCAAAATCCGGTATGATTCTGGAAGCAAATTCAGCAGCAAGTACTTATTATGGTTATGATCATTCTGAGATATTGCAGAAAAACGTCTCTGACATCAATACTCTCACACCGAGTGAAATTGCCCAGGAACTTGCATTAGCTGAGTTAGAGCAACAAGAATGTTTCCATTTCAAGCATCGCTTAGCAAATGGTGAAATCCGGGATGTTGAAGTACACACCAGTCCGATTAACTATCAAGGTCGCAACTTGTTGTACTCCAATATCTACGATGTCACCGAGCGGAAGGTAGCAGAGCGAAAATTAGTTACTGAACACAAAAAACTTGTGAATGTGATTGAAGGGACTCAGGCAGGAACATGGGAGTGGAATGTCCAAACCGGTGAAACGGTTTTTAACGAACGATGGGCCGAAATCCTAGGTTATAAATTGAGTGAGTTGGAACCGATCTCAATTAATACCTGGCTACAACTTGCCCATCCCGATGATTTACAGCTTTCCAATGAATTACTTGCCAAGCATTTCGCCGGAGAAACGCAGTTCTATGACTCAGTTTGTCGGATGAAACATAAGGAAGGACATTGGGTATGGATACATGATCGGGGTGTCGTAGTTGATTGGTCAGAGGATCACAAACCACTCAAGATGTATGGCACCCACACGGACATCACAGAAGTCAAGCAACAGGAAAAACGACTACAGAATACAATTGATCAGTTAAATGACGCGTTAGACCAGATCAAAACACTGCGTGGGATTCTGCCAATCTGTTGTGTATGCAAGAAGATTCGCGATGATCAAGGTTACTGGAATCAGGTTGAGGTGTATGTCAGTAAACATACCGATGCAGAGTTTACTCACGGGATGTGTCCGGAATGTGCCCAGAAAACCTATCCGGAGCTTTTCGATTCCCCTTCCTGATCTTCAGAACGAATCGGACAATCAATTCTACTTTTCGAGGGCGGACACGATGGTCCGCCCATACTCGTTTAGTGAAGGAGGGCATGGGAGCCCTCCCCTACCCAAAAAAATACTATC
>JAOTSC010000106.1 GCA_030247525.1 bacterium
GATTTCCGATTCAGACCCGTTCGAATCTTCCCGTCCAATTCAACTTGCAACGAGGTTGTTTTAATACACCGATTCGCTGGAATCCTGCTCCGACACTGATGATGAATGGCTCACCGGTAACAGTAACAACAGTCCCGGATTCCGGTATTCTGCGTGCAACAGTAAATGTCCCTTTAGCGGATATCCGACAAGTTTGGACATTGACTGTTCGCGATTCCTTGAATCGAACGGTTACCCGAACATGGCAGACTTGGCATAATGAGAATCTACAGGTAAGCGCTGGTTGGCTTGACCCTTACAACGACGTCGAGTTATCACTTCCATCACAAGTCTCGAGCAGCGTCGACTTAACGGGTATAACGATTTCTCAAATTGCGGGAAGCGATTCGATTCTGTTAGCAGTCGGGATGAACCGGATTGGCGATTCGACTCGAGTATTATTGCACATCGGTTCGGAAATTGCCGGGGAAGTAGTTAGCACAGTAAAGAATGCTGCAGAAGTTGGCGTTCCGGAATGGAATGGAAACGGAGTAGAAATTGTACTCTGTAATCCGAGTGCACCGAACTATACATCAACCACTCACAATCGACTGATAACTGGACGCGATCCAATTACAGTTTCGATACCAGTACGGGTAGCTGTTGCTAATGGTAATACTTTCTCCGTTCGTTTAGCACTATCCGATGTCGAAGCAGTGTTAGGTAGTTGGAATCGTCCGTGGTATTTCGGAGCATTTTCGTATCTCGGCGGTACGATGCAAACCGAAGGCGATGCCATAGAGATACCTGCAAATTGGGGTGGCGATGTAAGTGACCTTGATCCCGATGCTGTCGATATTTTAGTGTCGCCGGGCAGTGGATTACAGACTCGGATGTTGCGCAATTGGTCAGGTAATCGATTGGCAACTTTGGATGGAAAGTATCGCGGCTTCTTACGAGTCAATGCATCCGAAATCGGTATGAATCGCAATGTTCCCTTTGTTCAAATGCTGTCGCGAGGAACCGAATATACCGTGCGTCCGAATTGGACACTCACCGCAATTTGTTCGACTGCGAATGTGACGACCCGACGATTTTATCAGAATGGTGCTTCAGTTCCCTTTACTCAAATCGGCGATACCATTCGCGCAGCAGTAACATTAGCACCCGGTGCCAATGTGTTTCATGCCGAAGCAGATAATGTCAATGGCATTGGTCGCAGTTCATCGATTCTCTTCCAATACGAAGCGGATCAAGGGCCTAATGTTATATTAACTGCAACAGTAAATGGAAACAACGGAACACTTGACGCATCGGGAACAACCGATCCAACTCCCGGCGATTTGATTACTTATAGCTGGACCGCCGATAGCACGAATCCATCGATGGTTACGATTCAAAATGCGAATCAAGCTATTGCAACGATTACACGACCGAGTGTGAATGGCGAGTACTATTTCAAAGTAACTGCGAGCGATCAACATGGAAATGTTCGTTATGGAAAAACCTTCTTCCGGGTTTGGACTGAAGGATGGAATGCATTCAATACAAACGAAGCGGCGTGGTGGTTAAACGATGCATTGTTCTATGAAGTATTCCCGCGTAATTACTCGGCGAATGGCGGCATCCAAGGTGTTACTGCCGATCTCGACCGGATTCGAGCATTAGGGTTTAATGCGATTTGGTTGACACCGATTTTCCCGGGACCGTCCGAACATGGCTATGCAATAACGGATTATTTCGGCATCGAAGAGGATTATGGCACTGAGGCAGATTTCCGTGAGTTTATGCGCCAAGCGAAGTTACGAGGGTTTCGGGTAATCCTCGATTTAGTTGCCAACCACACCTCAATTGAGCATCCCTTTATGCGCGATGCTCAACGGTTTGGTCGTTTCAG
The DNA here is from genome assembly GCA_030247525.1 of bacterium. NCBI lineage: Bacteria > bacterium. The sequence goes on from JAOTSC010000106.1 coordinate 1,877, forward strand.
TCCCTATTGGGATTTCTTTGACCGCGACGGCAATGGACGTTATACCTATTACTACGATTGGACGAGTTTACCGAATGTCAATTCTAATAATCCCGACGTGATCGACCATTTCATTCGTGCTAGCAAGTATTGGATGGAAGAGTATGGTGTCGATGGATATCGGTGTGATGTGGCTTGGGGCCCGCAGAACCGGAACTCGAATTTCTGGATTCAGTGGCGCAACGAATTGAAAAAGATTCGACCCGATTGCTTCCTACTTGCGGAAGCCGATGCTTCGACCTTCACATCTTTCGAGAATCGGTTTGATGCCGCAATGGATTGGAATCTACACCACTCACTCCCCGGCAGTTTCCAGAATATATTCCCGGGACCACCTGCGATTTCCGATGTCGTAAACGCATTAACGAATTTTGGCGTGGGGTATCCGGGGTATAAGTATCCCTTCCGCTTCATGGAAAATTTTGACGAAGTGCGCTACATCTCGGTAAAGACACCGGAACAGACCCGCACGGCGGCAACGATGTTGCTCACAGCAAATCAAATGCCGATGATTTATGCTGGTCAAGAACTTGGCATGACCAGTCAACGCGGTACTATCGAATGGGGTAACGATCCGAATAACATGTTGGCGCATTACACGAATTTACTATATGCCCGAGCGCGCATACCGGCTCTCCGAACGGCGAATTTCGAGCAGCTCACACACAACAGTGGTGCGCCGGTGCTATGCTATGGACGCAATATCGTGGGTGAGAACAAAGTGGTAACGATGGTGAATTTTGCTCCGACATCGCAAGTGGTAACAGTGAACATTCCGACGGGATGGAACCTCGATGCAGGCACAACATATTATGTAAACGACCTGTTGGCGAATACCCGTTTTACCAGAACCGGCGCTCAATTGACCACGATAACAACCAGTTTGAATATCCATGGTGCGAAAGTTTACGTACTTTCAACCGAACCCTTTATCGTCGATGCGCCTGATCCATCATTGGTGGAGATTCCGGTCACGACTCAGTTGGGAACGTTGTATCCGAATCCTTTCAACGCCACTCTTAAGATTCCTTTTACTTTGGCGCAAGGCGGTGAGTATAAGCTGGCAGTTTTCGATATCCTTGGTCGGCAAGTGAAGACGGTAGCAGCCGGGAAATTGCGACCGGGTTTTCACAGCGTACTTTGGGATGGCACTAATGATAACGGTCTCGCGGTTTCCAGCGGCAATTATTTTGTCCGATTGGCAGCGCCGAATCATGCCGCCATTGTGAAAAAAGTCGTGTTGTTGCGTTAGTAGTATTTCTTTTCATTTTCTTTTGTCACATAATTGGAGTCACGAGATGATGCAGTCTCGATCCATACGATTTCTTGGAATTTTCATATTCCTTTCGGTAGTTACGTCTGCTATTGCCGGCATTACTGGTAAACTTGCGGGAACGGTGAAGGACAACCAGAGTGGTGAAGCCATTATCGGCGCATCGGTTCAGATTGTAGGTACAACACTTGGCGGTGTCACTGATCTCGATGGCTATTACTATATCATCAATGTGCCACCGGGACAGGTAGAACTGACAGCATCAAGCGTTGGTTATCAAGCGAAGCGGCAAACGAGTATTCGCATTCAAGTCGATCAAACGACAACAATCAACTTTGCCTTGCAACAAACCGGCGTGGAAATGTCAGAAGTGGTTGTACAAGCTGAGCGACCCATCATCGAAGTCGACCGGACGTATTCGATTTCGAGTACGAGCGCAGAAGACCTCAAAATGATGCCGTTAACGAAAGTAAGCGAGACGGTCGATCTCCAAGCTGGCGTCGTCGATGGTCACTTCCGCGGCGGTCGCAAAGGTGAAGTCGCTTATTTAATCGACGGAGTGCGGGTAGTCGATGCATACTCGAACGAACAAGGTACCGAAGTAAATACCGCCGCCGTGCAAGAGTTACAGGTGATTTCCGGGAATTTTAACGCAGAGTATGGTCAAGCGATGTCAGGCGTTGTAAACATTGTTACCAAAGAAGGAAACGAAGAGAAAGTGCACGGCAATGTTAACTATACTGGCGGTGGTTACTTCACGAATCACTCGAAACAGTTCCCGATGATCAGCGATGCAGGCACGCTCGATCGGATTCGCGATCTTGGCGTTACGCTTTCCGGTCCGGTGATTGGCATACGTGGTTTGAATTTCTTCTTCGATGGACGAGCCTTGGATGATGGCGGGTGGCAATTCGGTGAGCATCGATTCAATCGTGCTCATCAAGTGATTCCCTCTGATACGTCGGCATGGATTAACCTTCCCGGTCAAGCGGCTTTTGTTCCGAGCTACGGCGACGGCTCCCATGCTGAGATGAATTATGAGAAGCGAATGTACATGAGTTTCAAACTCGGATACCAGTTAACCCAATTTATACGATTGACAGGTACATCGATTCTTAGTAACCGCGAATACAAAGAGTATGACCACGACCGGCGATTGACACCCGACACCGATTACACCCGGTACAGCTTCGGTCGAACGAATTTATTCAAAATCAGCCACACGCCCCACAAATCGCTGTTCTACGATTTAGCTTATGCGAATAACTACGCTGAGTATAAGCACTATGTTTTTGAAAATATGTTCGATACGCGGTATGCAAATCCGATCTACAACGATGTCAATCCGAGTTATACGTTGGAAATCGGTGGCGATAAAATGCAGCATTTCCGACGCTATACGAACACCCACCAGGGGTTGGGCAATGCATCATGGCAAGCGACAAAGATCCATTTCGTGAAATTGGGTTTTGAGTTACAACAACATCAGATTCATTACAGTGACATTACCCCGGTAGATACGCTTTCGGTATCCCTGAATCCCGATGGCACAATCGCATTTCGACCGGTAGTTCTCGGTCCGGAATCGCGCAATAACACCCAGTATGATCATTTTCCAAACGAATTAGCGGTGTATCTACAGGATAAAATCGAGTTACCCAAATTAGTCGTAAACTTAGGACTGCGGTTCGATTGGTTCAATCCGAATGCCAGCGTACCGGCTGACCCGATGGATCCCGACGTCTACAATCCCCGGCGTACTTACTACCGCGACTCGTTGACCTTTGATCAACGCGAGAAACTTTGGTGGAAAACTGTCGATGCGAAATGGCAGTTTAGTCCCCGCTTCGGTATTGCCTATCCCGTTAGTGAGAAAGGGGTGCTACACTTTGCGTACGGGCATTTCTTCCAACGTCCAAGTTATGAAGTTTTGTATACCAATCCCGGTTGGAAGTTAAATCCGGGAACCGAACTCTCTACCGTGATGGGTAATCCCGACTTGAAACCGGAACAAACCGTGAGTTATGAGTTTGGTTTGCAACAGGAAATCGCACCACGTACTGGAATGCAAGTGAGCTTCTACCAACGCGATATCCGCAATTTGGTATCGACCGATAAGATTATTGAAACCTATGGCAATTCGCGGTATGCCCAGTATGTGAATCGTGATTTTGGACAGGTGCGCGGCGTATTGTTGGCAATCGACCGTGGCTTCTCTCAGAATTTATCGCTGGGATTCGATTACACATTCCAAATCGCCGAAGGAAACGCATCCGACCGGCAAGACGCGTACAATGCAAGCAGTGGCAGCAACAACCGCGAGCTAAATAAGCAACTAGTCCCATTGAATTGGGATCGCCGCCATACACTAAACTTGATTGTGAATTACAACGATCCAACAACGATTGGTGTCTCTGCGATAGGTACGATTGGCAGTGGATTACCCTATACGACAACCTACCAAGGGATCCGTACGGCAGTAGAGAACGATGGTCGTAAACCGACCTATTATAATCTCGATTTGAGCATCTTCCGCTCATTCAATATCTCCAACCGGTGGTCGAAGAGTATGAAAGCGCGGGTCACGTTAGCCGCTCGCAATGTGCTCGACATCCTGAATGAGAACAACGTTTACAACGATACCGGACGAGCTACCTATACATTGGATCGCCAGACGGCGCACGAGTATGCGGCAATCAACACTTTAGACGAATTGTACACCCGACCCGATTACTATTCACGTCCACGGGAAGTACGATTGACTATTGGCGTTGAATTTTAACTAAGTTGAACGATTCGCAGTGTAGTTTGGAAGCCGATGCATGCAGCGATTAATAAAACTCCAATCACATTGCAAAGTATCTACTTCCCGGGAATACAGAATTGTCACTCTGGAAGGACCGAATTCGATTGGTGGAAATTTCTTATGAACCGTTTTCTTACAGCAATTTTACTCGTTTTGCTTGGTGGAGCGTTTGCACTTAGCACATTTGCTCAACCACAGCAAATGGTACGCTATAAGGGTGACCGACTGTACCGTTATAAAGCTTACCACAACGGAAACAAAGTCAGTACGGTGTTTTACAACTACGGGTTAATCGGGAACCTTGGCGAGCTTTCCGGTGAATGGCCGCAAGGAACCGGTGATGAATACATCGGCGACGTAAACCCGTTAATCGGTATCGAATTTGTTCATCCCAACGGCGACACACTGCGGTCGGCGATTACGACTGATGGGCCGCGCGGCAACACCGACGGTACCAGTCAGGGCGGCACTGCATGGGTATTCGAACCGATTCCAGGATTCGCTGCCATGCCACAACCGGGGGCGCAAGGGCGGGTTGCGATGTCGCACTTGCCATCAACTTGGCCGGATTATTGGCCAGACAAGATGTATACCGATCTGCGAGACTACCATTGGAAAACCGACGTTAACGATCCCGGTTGGCGGCGTCAATGGAATGGATATTTCGGCAAAGACCAAATGCAAGCCGATCAGGAAAGTTACTTTGTCGTTGATGATCAAGCCGATGTTGAATGGTTTTCCCGTCCTGACCGCAACGGTAATAATGTTTTTTTCTATCCCGACTCGACCGATAGTACCCGCCGTGGCTTGGGAATCCGGATGACGGTTCGCGGTTTGCAATGGTCGCACTTTCTCGCCGAAGACTGTATTTTCTGGTTGTATGATGTGACCAATGTTTCGACGACACCATACGACAAAGTTGCATTCGGTATGGTGGTAGGCACATTATCGGGCGGTCGTAACGACAGTCGCGACGACTTGGCGTACTTTGAAATCGAAAACGACATTACCTATTCCTGGGATAGCGACGATGTTGGCAGCCCCGGTTGGGTGCCGGTTCGTCCCGGTCAGATAAACGTAGGTTATGCCGGTTATGCCTTCTTGGAATCGCCCGGCAATTCGGTAGATGGTATCGACAATGATGGCGATGACGATTCGGTGGGTGTTGCACCAACTCTGAATATCCCCCTGATAACGCAAATGACCGATCCCCATGTTCTTTCACAGGGTGATCGCATAGTTATCATCGATTACAACACCTATGCTCGCACCGTCGTCACTCTAAACGATACGATTCGAGTGAATTTCCGGGGAAGAGAATTTCTGGTGTATCCCGGAATCATCGTGGATGAAGCTGGCTCGAAAGGAAGAAACGGTTACGACGATAATTACAACGGTCTCATCGACGAACGTCAGGATCATGCTGGACGAAAATACAAAAATTATGTGAACAATCTTGGTATTCTCGACCGGATGATTGATGAAGCTCGTGATGATGGTATCGATAACGACATGGACTGGAGTGCTGCAATCGACGATGTCGGGGAAGATGGCAAACCCGCTACGGGTGACACCGGCGAAGGGGACGGAGTGCCGACTGCTGGTGAACCGAATTTCGATCAAACCGACGTCGATGAATCAGATCAAATCGGTTTAACTTCATTCGAGTACTTCTCACCTCCAACTGGCTTACGGATGCATGATGACGATGGGATCTGGGATCGAATGTCGCCGGGTCGCTTTGATAACACATCACCTAATCCGGAAGATGGCGATTTTATCTACGGAAGCGGCTATTTCCCATTGCTGCCGGGTCAGACCGAACGATTTTCGATGGCACTTTTGTTTGGTGAAGATTTACAAGACATCACCGACAACAAAATCACCGTCCAGAAAATTTACAACGAGAATTACCGATTCGCCCGTCCACCGGAGAAGCCCACCGTAAAAGCGGTAGCAGGTGATGGTAAAGTAACGCTGTACTGGGACGATGCAGCTGAGCGTTCCTTTGACCCGGTGAATGGTTATGACTTTGAAGGGTACAAGATTTACCGTTCTACCGACGCCGGCTTCCTTGAAACGTTTACGATTACCGATGGTCGAGGACGAAAAGTGTTTAATCGACCGCAAGCCCAATTCGATTTGAACAACGAGAATTACGGTTACTTCCCGCTATTGGCAAATGGCGCAAGTTTCTACCTTGGAGATAATTCGGGATTGCAGCACGTTTGGACCGACACCACTGTAGAAAACGGTCAAACCTATTATTATGCTATATGCTCGTACGATAGGGGTGATGCAACAAAGAACATCTTTCCGGCTGAAACTCCGAAGTCGATCTTAGTTGACGTCAGTGGTGAGTTAATACTCGATAAAAATACTGCCGTTGCTAAACCGGTCGCACCATCCGCCGGATATATCCCTGCCCAAGTGCAGACCGTTCAACACATCTCTGGAGGTGCCACCGGACAGATCTTTGCTGAGATTCTTGATCCCAGAAATGTCCGTTCCGATGCTACGTACAATATCACGTTTGTCGATTCGGCGGCGGGAACAATCGCATTCCATCTATTGCGAACGATTGGTTCCCAAACCGATACTGTGCTCTGGAATCAAAGGTTCCTCAATGAGAATCTTGATTTGCGGTTAGTACGGGAATTCAGTTCCTATTACGAAGAAAAGTTTGGCATCGCTGACGGTACCTATGATGCTTCCCGGTATTTCGATATGAAGATTGGTCCAGTGGTGGATGGTCACCGATTGTTCTTCTTGAATCCACGAACAACATCACTCATTGTGGAAGCGAGTAAGTGGCTACACACAGCGGCAGCAATACCGCTTGACTATTCCCTGAATCCAGCGAATTACTCACAAGCATTTTTAACCGGTCGGGAATGGCCTTCTGATTACGACCTAATTTTCTACCCGAGTATTGTCGATACAACGATGCATTTCCAATGGTATCCGCAGTATTCGTGGGGCATCAATCTTCCGGCAAAAGCAGTAAACTTCCGGGTTTACAACCGCACCCGCGGCGAGTTTGTGACCATTGCATTCGATGAAGCGAATAGCGACACCGTTAATGGCGGTACCGGAATCCCGGCACGATGGGATCCCAGCAATGTCGCTTTGATATTCGAGCGGACAACTACTGCAACCAGTAGCGACACATTGATTTTAACTTGGGCACTCACCTTGAAGAAGAATCTGTATGGTTTGGGTGATATTCCGCAGGCCGGTGATACACTTGCTCTGCGAATTTATCTTCCATTCTCCGGTGGAGTGACAGGCGACCGGTTCAACTACTCATTGCAATCGGCACGGGTAGACAAGAACAGCGCTGACTTATCGCGGATCAGGGTGTATCCCAATCCTTATGTCGCAGCCTCAACACAGGAACCATCCAATTCCTTCTCGAGCGGACGTGGAGAGCGCCGAATCACTTTCACCCATCTTCCAAGTGAGTGTAAAATTCGGATATATACGGTTCGCGGCGATTTGGTTAAGACCATTGATCATCGTTCCGCACTGGAAGATGGCACCGAGACATGGGACTTACGGTCGAAAGATGGTCTGAATATCGCCTATGGCGTTTACATTTATCATATCGATTCGCCGCTCGGTAAACATGTCGACCGGTTCGCGGTAATCAAGTAGGCATCCATAATGACGACCAACTCAAACCGTTTTCCGTTTCGCAATTTGTTGGATGAGAATTTCTTCATCCACCGCTTCGTGCGTCATGAAGCAGCTTTTCTTGGGAGAATGCAAGTGCGTACTTTTACCCGATTTGCTATCGTACTATTGTTAGTAGCAGGGTGCTCTTTGCTTGCTAATGCACAATCAAAAGTGGGCACTACTGCGGCACCATTTTTGAACATCGCTATTGGTGCTCGTCCGCTGGGCATGGGTGGCGCTTATACAGCGGTAAGCGGCGATGCGGCGTCATTGTATTGGAATCCAGCATCTTTGGCGCGACTCAAGCAAACTGAAGTGGTTCTTTTACATACAAAATGGTTAGCGACCATGAACTTCAATTATGCCGGAATCGCGATGCCATTGGAAAAAGGTGCTATCGGGTTTCATGTTACGATGCTTGATGTCGGAGAAATGGAACAGACAACCGAAACCCAGCAAGATGGCACGGGACTGTTCTTTTCGGCGTATGATGTATCCGGTGCGATTGCTTATGCATATCCACTCACTGACCGGTTTTATTTCGGTGTCAATGGAAAATTCATCTACCAAAGAATCTGGAATGAGACTGCATCGGCAGTTGCGTTGGATTTCGGAACGCTGTTCCAGACACCGTTCGATAAACTATGGCTTGGAATGGCGATCTCGAATTTTGGTACCGATATGAAGATGAGTGGAAAAGATTTGTATCACTACTACGATCCGGCTCCAAATCGAACCGGTAACAACGATAAAGTACTTGCTGGCATTGAAACGGATGAATGGCCATTGCCATTAAATGTACGGTTGGGACTTGCCTATTATACGAAGGTTATCACCGAACAGAATCAAGTTACCTTGGCAATGGATTTCGTTCACCCGAATGACAATACCGAGAGTATCAATCTCGGCGGCGAGTATGAATGGAACCGGCAGTTTGCATTGCGCGCCGGTTACAAAGCGCTCTTCTTACAAGATTCTGAGGAAGGCGTTACTGCAGGTATTGGATTGAAACTCCCGTTCGCGGTCGATAAAACTGCGAAGTTCGATTTTGCTTATGAGAACTTCAATCGACTGGGCGGGGTTATGAAGTATTCGTTAGGTCTTATGTTCTGATAAGGTAACAGTGCAGCGGCGGCAACATAAGTTTATTCACAATAAAGAAAAGAAGGAGGTCCTCTATGTCGAGGAAACTGTTCGTTAGTTTAATCGTACTTGCGGGAATGGCGTTGCAAGCGTTAGCCGTTTCGGTAACGTTTCAAGTCAACATGCGGGTACAACGGGCGTCGGGTAATTTCTCTACGGGCGACACTGTAGTGGTTCGTGGCAGCATGAATGGCTGGAGTGGTAACGCAAATTATGGCGTTGCTACCGGTGGCGATTCGATTTATTCCATAACAATGGATATACCAACCGGTAACATCGAATACAAATTCGCTATCGTTCGTCCAACCGGTGATGTTTGGGAAGGCGTAAACAATCGTCAATTCGCCGTTCCGGCAACTGGTCCCGTCACGATTCCAGCAGTTTACTTCAACTACCAAACCGTTGTTGCAAACTACGATATCGAAGTGTTCTTCCGCGTAAATATGAACGTACAAATTCTATCCGGTAACTTCATCGCTGCAAATGACTGGGTTGTCATTCGCGGCGGTCATGCTGCCCTTGGTAATTGGGGCGGCGCGGTAGCGCGGTTAACCGAAGAAACCGGAAACCCCGGCATCTATTCGGCATGGATCCAAATCTCAAGTACCGCAATTGCGCAAGCGATTGAGTACAAGTTCGTTTACTTGACCGGCGGTAATCCGTCAAATGAAACCAGTCACTGGGAAACTATTGCGAACAACCGTTCGATCACACCGAGTGGATCCGAACCGGATGTTTTACCGCCCCCGAGTGGAAATGGCTTCCATGAAGTAATGCCGAATCCGG
>JAOTSC010000107.1 GCA_030247525.1 bacterium
TAACGTGATCGCCGCCGTCAAAGTCGTCTTACCATGATCGACGTGACCAATCGTACCGATGTTCACGTGGGGCTTACTGCGATCAAACTTCGCTTTGGACATTTCGAATCCCCTAAAAAGTTACCCGTTAACTTCTTTTAGTATCTTTTCCGAGACCGATTTTGGAACCGGCTCATATTTTTCAAACTGCATGGAAAAAACCGCGCGTCCCTGCGTCATCGAACGAAGCGCAGTTGCATACCCGAACATCTCGGCTAATGGAACTGACGATTTTATCGTCTGGGCATCACTGCGAGGTTCAATGCCGTGAATGCGGGCACGACGTTGATTCATATTCCCCATCACGTCGCCTAAGTACTCTTCCGGTGTGATAACATCAAGCTGCATCACCGGTTCGCAAAGGATCGCTCCTGCCTTTGCAGCGGCCTCTTTAAATGCCATCGACCCGCAAATTTTAAACGCCATTTCGTTCGAGTCGACTTCGTGATAGCTACCATCCAGCAACGTCACCGTTACATCGTCCATCGGATAACCAGCAACAACGCCGGTTTTCATTGCATCACGACAACCTTGATTAATCGCTGGAATATACTCTTTCGGAATAGACCCGCCGATAATCTTCGATTCAAAATGATAACCCTTGCCACGCTCATTCGGTTCTACTGAGATTACGATATGGGCAAATTGTCCACGACCGCCAGTCTGCTTGGCATACTTGTGATTGACTTCGGCCTTCTTCGTAATCGTTTCCTGATAAGCGACCATCGGCTTACCGACATTTGCTTCGACACCGAATTCGCGTTTCATGCGGTCGACGATAATCTCTAAGTGCAACTCGCCCATCCCAGCGATGGTCGTTTGAGAAGTTTCATCGTTGTATCGCACTTGAAAAGTTGGATCCTCTTCCGACAATTTCGACAATGCTTCGGACAATTTATCCTGATCGGCTTTCGTTTTCGGCTCAATCGCCAGTTGAACAACCGGAATTGGAAAGGTCATTCGTTCGAGAACGATTGGATGATTATCCTCGCACAGTGTATCACCGGTTCGCGTATCTTTCAAACCAACAAACGCACAAATGTTACCAGCAGCAATTTCGTCGATGTCTTCGCGCTTATTGGCAAACATGTGCAACAACCGGCTGACGCGTTCCTTCCGGCGTGAAATCGGATTATGAACATAAGAGCCAGCGGCCAATTTGCCCGAATAGACACGAACATACGTTAGTTTTCCGACATAAGGATCGGTTTGAATCTTGAACGCTAAACCGCTAAACGGTTCATCGTAATTGGCTGCGCGTTCTTCCGGCTCGTCGGTCTGGGGATGATGTCCAGTAACTGGAGGCAACTCCTCAGGTGAAGGCAACAGGTCTACGACCGCATCCAACAACGGCTGTACGCCTTTGTTTTTAAAACTGGAACCAAGAATCACCGGAGTTATTTTACAATCGATGGTCGCCTTACGCAGCGCAGCGATTAACTCTTCTGGCGGTATTACTACATCGGCAAAGAATTTTTCCATCAAATGATCGTCGTAATCGGAAATCGCTTCGATCAATTTTTCGCGAGCATCGTGGGCAGTTTGTGCCATCGAGGCGGGAATTTCCATATATTCCCAACCTTTGCCGAGGTTGTGCTCGTTATAAACAATCGCCTGCATTTTAATCAGGTCGATTTGTCCAGTAAAGAGTTCACCTTGCCCCATTGGAATTTGGATTGGTATCGGCACCGCTTTCAATCGCTCTTTCATCATATCTATGACGTTGTAAAAATCAGCACCGACGCGATCCATTTTATTGACATAGGCAATGCGAGGAACACCGTAGCGATTCGCCTGTCGCCACACCGTTTCCGATTGCGGTTCAACTCCACCGACTGCACAGAATACCGCAACCGCACCGTCCAGCACGCGAAGTGAGCGTTCGACTTCCACTGTGAAATCGACATGACCCGGCGTATCGATGATGTTGATGCGATGGTCGCGCCAGTAGCACGTTGTCGCTGCCGATGTGATGGTGATGCCGCGTTCTTTCTCCTGCTCCATCCAATCCATCACGGCGGCGCCTTCGTGCACCTCGCCCATTTTGTGGGTCTTTCCGGTATAAAAGAGGATCCGCTCCGTAGTCGTGGTCTTACCGGCATCGATGTGTGCCATGATGCCGATATTGCGGATTCGGGAAAGACGTTCCAACTGACCCATTCGTATTCTGCTCTCTTAGTTAATTGCCCAGTGCGATTTACCGCGTTCCGCTATTTGGCGACCGTATGCAAATGATGGCAGTACGGAAGTCACGGAACAAAAATTGTTACTTGTTTACCGATTACCAGCGGAAGTGCGCAAAAGCGCGATTGGCTTCAGCCATCTTGTGGGTATCGTCCCGCTTTTTAATTGCGTTACCTTCGCCACGTGACGCTGCCATCAATTCGCTTGCCAACCGCTCCGCCATCGTTTTTTCGCTGCGCGAACGCGAACTATTCAATATCCAACGCATTGCAAGCGCTTCGCGGCGATCGGGGTTGACTTCAATTGGTACCTGATAGGTTGCGCCACCAACTCGACGGGATTTGACTTCGAGCATCGGTCCAACATTTTCCAAAGCTTTACGGAAAATTTCGACGCCATCACTCTTCGCCTTTTCGCGGATTTGTTCGATCGCGTGGTAGAAAATCCGTTCTGCCGTCGCTTTCTTTCCGCTCCACATCATATTGTTGATGAATTTTGCGACAAGATTGCTGCCAAACTTGGGGTCGGGCAGAATCTCGCGTTTCTGAATTCTTTTTCGTCGTGCCATTGTATCAAGGTCCGAAAATTACTTCTTCTTCTTCACCGGAGCTGCTGCGCCTGCCTTGGGCCGCTTCGCGCCGTATTTGGATCTTCCCTGCCGACGTTTTTCGACGCCTTGCGAGTCCAGCTTGCCGCGGATGATATGATAACGGACACCGGGAAGATCTTTGACTCTTCCCCCGCGAATCATCACTATGCTGTGTTCCTGCAAGTTATGTCCCTCGCCGGGGATATACGCAGTCACTTCAATTCCGGTTGACAATCGAACACGGGCAACCTTGCGTAAAGCCGAATTAGGTTTCTTCGGCGTTGTCGTATAGACACGCGTACAAACACCACGCTTCTGCGGACATCCTTTCAACGCAGGCGCGGTTGTTTTTTTCAATATGCGTTCGCGACCCGCTCGCACGAGCTGGTTAATCGTCGGCACAAATCCTCCAACCACAAAGCCAATCAATATACTATCGGTCTACTACCGAGTCAAGTAATGGACTTCCAACGACAGTACCCTGAGAGATATTTTTTAGAAATCTTCAACAAACCGGTTAAGCAACCGGCTCGTTGCCTTGCTCCTCACCATTCCCCGCATCTTCAATCTCCGCGGGGGTTGGCACCCAACTCGAACGATCATTCTCAACAATGATATTCCGGAATTTCGACATTCCAGTGCCGGCCGGAATAATGTGTCCCATAATGATATTCTCTTTGAGTCCATTCAAATGGTCGATTCGTCGTTCCACTGCGGCATCGGTAAGTACCCGTGTCGTTTCTTGGAACGATGCCGCCGACAAGAATGACTCAGTCGTCAATGCAGCCTGCGTGATACCCAATAGAACCGGTTCCCACTGCGCCCGAATTGCATCGCGAGTCATTGCTTCGGTTCCACCAGCTTTTTTCGTCCGCTGGTTTTCACGCCGCAATTCACGGATGCCGATCTGCTGACCATTCGTTAACGAAGTATCACCGGGATCGGTCACAATCATCACATCGATTAGCGCTTTATTGATCCGCTCGAAACGCTGCCGATTAACAGTATCACCTTCCAGGAACTCGGTATCGCCGGGATCCATAATGCGGACCTTCTGCATCATTTGGCGTACGATAACTTCGACATGCTTGGGATTAATTTTCACGCCTTGCTCGGCATATACCGCGAGAATTTCATTGACTAAAAACTCTCTGGCGCGGGAATGCCCTAACACTTTCAAAATGTCACTCGGCGAGCGCGGACCTTCCGTCATTGGATCGCCTGCCCGGACAAAGTCGCCATCGAAAACAAGAAGATCACGGGTTACCGGTAACATATACTTCTTTTCGTCGCTGGTCGACAACGAAGAGATTACAACTTCGCGAACCCCTCGGCGAATGCCGCCAAAGCGGACAATACCATCGATTTCGGCGATGATTGCCGGATCGCGCGGCTTTCTCGCTTCAAACAATTCCTGCACGCGGGGAAGACCACCGGTGATGTCTTTTGCCTTGACACCCTCACGGGTAACACGGGCGATTTCAGTACCGGCTTCGACGAAGTCGCCTTCTTCCTTCATCAAACGGGCGCCGACCGGAAGGACGTACTGGCCTTGCTTACGGGTCTGCGGATCACCTTTGGCCGCCAACAGAACAATGTGCGGAGAGAGCTTCTTGTCGCGCGGTTCAATGATTACACGATAACGCTTTTTCGTCGTCTCTTCGGTCATTTCCTTATACGTGAGATCCTCTTTCAAATCGATATAGTGAATGTAACCATCGTTGGTTGATAAAATCGGTTTGGAATAAGGATCCCATACAAACAGTAATGCCCCACTATCAACAATATCCCCGTCAGCAACTTTCAATTCCGCACCATAGGGAATATTGTGTTTCGATACTTGGCGGTTATTTTCATCGATCAATAACATCAGCCCGTTTCGCCGCACTACAACTGCACGACCAGACTTCTGACTGACGAAAAATACATTTTCAAAAACGATTTGACCGGCAGCTTTCGCATACACTTCACTCTGCGCTGATTGACGGGCCACCGTACCACCGGTATGGAAAGTACGGAGCGTAAGCTGGGTACCCGGTTCACCGATTGATTGGGCAGCGATCACACCAACCGCTTCACCAATATCGACCAAGCGACTTGTCGTTAGGTTGGTGCCATAACATAACCGGCAAACCCCGAAATCGGCATCACAAGTCAACACGCTTCGAATCATCACATGTTCAACACCGCTGCGGGCGATGATATCGGCTTCGCGAGCGGAAATCACCGATTTCGACGGTACTAATATCTCATTGGTGACCGGATCATAAATGTTATCAGCAAGTGTTCTTCCGACAATCTTCTCGAAGAGTTGCGCGCTAACTTCCTGACCTTCTTCTAACGCTTCGACCGTGATACCATTGGTGGTTCCGCAGTCTTCGATACGAATAATCACATCCTGCGCTACGTCGACCAATCGCCGTGTCAAGTATCCCGCGTCGGCGGTTTTTAATGCGGTATCGGCAAGACCTTTACGAGCGCCGTGAGTGGAAATGAAGTATTCGAGTACCGTCAATCCTTCTCGGAAATTCGATACAATCGGATTCTCGATGATTTCACCTTTACCACCGGTGACAGTTTTCATCGGCTTCTGCATCAATCCACGCATACCCGCCAACTGACGAATCTGATCCCGCGAACCACGAGCACCGGAGTGTGCCATCATGTAAACCGGATTGAACCCTTGATCGCTTTGCGCAAGGTGTTCCATCATCTTTTGGGCGACTTCGTTGGTAGCATGGGTCCAGGTGTCGATGATGTTGTTGTAGCGTTCGGTATCGCCAATTAAACCTTCCTCAAATGTCTCGGTTAACTTCTTAACTTCTTCCCAAGCGTTTTCGATGACTGCTTCCTTTTCCTTCGGAATTTCGATATCCCAAATCGAAACCGAAAGCCCGCCGCGCATAGCATAGTTGAAGCCGAGTTCCTTCAAGCGATCTAAGAATTGGGCCGTTTTTGTCGTACCGACATAGTTGTGGCACTCTTGAATGACGTCTTGAATCTCCGCTTTGGTTAACAGCGAATTAAAGAATTTGTGGATACGGATTTCTTCGGGAAGAATCCGGTTGAAGATTACGCGACCGACAGTTGTATCGACGTATTCGCCGTTGCGGCGAAGATAGATCTGCGCATTCATGTGTACGATATTATTATTGTACGCCATGATGACATCTTCTTCGTCGGCAAAAAAGCGATTCTCACCAAACACGCCGGTACGTTTCTTGGTTAAATAATAGCAGCCAAGAATCATGTCCTGCGAAGGTACGGTGATCGGTCTACCGTTTGCCGGATGTAACAGGTTACCACTGGCAAGCATCAGCAACCGCGCTTCCAATTGCGCTTCAAAACTGAGCGGTACGTGGACTGCCATTTGGTCGCCGTCAAAGTCAGCATTGAACGCCGCACATACGAGCGGATGTAACCGAATTGCTTTACCTTCGATTAGTACCGGTTGAAAGGCTTGAATACCAAGACGGTGCAAGGTTGGAGCACGATTCAACAGTACCGGATGATCCTGAATTATCTCTTCGAGAATCGCCCATACCGCCTCTTCGCGTCGCTGTACCATTCGCTTAGCGGTCTTTACGGTCTTCACATATTCGCGTTCGATTAACTTGCGAATCACGAACGGCGTAAAGAGTTCGATCGCTAACTCCTTCGGCAAACCGCACTGGTGCATTTTGAGTTCGGGACCAACAACAATGACGGAACGACCGGAATAGTCGACGCGCTTTCCGAGCAAATTCTGGCGGAAGCGACCCGATTTTCCTCGCAAGTTATCGGAGAGCGATTTCAACGGACGGTTGCTATTGCCGCGAACTTCGACATTCTTTCGGCCGTTGTCGAAAAGCGAGTCGACCGCTTCCTGCAACATGCGTTTTTCGTTACGCAAAATTACGTCAGGGGCTTTAATCGCAATCAAGCGCCGCAAGCGGTTGTTACGGATAATTACCCGCCGGTAGAGGTCGTTCAAGTCGGATGTTGCAAAGCGACCACCTTCGAGTGGTACCAATGGACGAAGATCCGGCGGTATCACCGGTATTCGTTCGAGAACCATCCACTCCGGTTTATTCTTCGCTAACTCGTTGTTTCGCTTGAACGCTTCGGCAACTTTCAATCGTTTAATCGCGTCGTTCTTGCGCTGGAGGTTGCTCTCAAGGTGCGTCGCTTTGTGAAGCTCTTCGGTCAATTTCGCTAAATCAAGCCGGGAAAGCATCGTCCGAAT
This sequence comes from bacterium, assembly GCA_030247525.1. Classification (NCBI taxonomy): domain Bacteria; species bacterium. The sequence goes on from JAOTSC010000107.1 coordinate 7,038, forward strand.
CGCTACGCCACCGGTCATCGCAATGAACTTGTCGGGATTGTTGTCTTCGAGTTTCTCATTCTCTTCGCCGAGCTCTTCGAGCAACTGATAATACCGGCTCTCATTCAACAACTCGCGTTCGCGCATACCAGTTTTACCGGGTTGAATTACGATGTACTGTTCGTAATAAATCACCCGTTCGACATCGCGTACCGTGGTTCCGAGCAAGTACCCAATCTTCGACGGACCTGATTTAAAAAACCAGATGTGAACGACGGGCACTGCGAGTTCGATATGTCCACCCCACTTGCGGCGAACATCTTTTTTCGTAACTAAAACCCCGCAACGATCGCACGTAATGCCGCCGTAGCGCATTCCTCGATACTTACCGCACGAGCATTCCCAGTCTTTTGTCGGTCCGAAGATTTTTTCCGAGAAAAGACCTTCGCGTTCCGGTTTGTAGGAACGGTAATTAATCGTTTCCGGTTTGGTGACTTCGCCGTGCGACCTTTCAAGAATTGCCTCCGGCGACATCACCGATACGGTGATGTTTGTAAATTCAAGCGGAGCCGGCGGCTCTTTTTTCGGATCGTTCCGATCGAGCTTTTTCCAGTCCTTAAGCTCCTTCAACATCGCCTCCGGAATGGGCGGCAACGGATTCGTGAGTTCAGTCATTGGCAAGCTCCACATCAAGACAGAGACCATTCAATTCGTTGACCAAAACTTCGAACGATTCGGGGACGCCCGGTTTCGGCGTTTCCGTACCCTTCACAATCGCCTCGTACATCTTAGAGCGACCGGTAACATCGTCCGACTTAACGGTCATTATCTCTTGCAGAATATGCGCCGCACCGTACGCCTCAAGCGCCCAGACTTCCATTTCACCAAAGCGCTGACCGCCAAACTGCGCCTTACCGCCTAACGGTTGTTGCGTAATCAAGCTGTACGGTCCAATCGAGCGGGCATGAATCTTGTCGTCGACCAAGTGCGATAGTTTCATCATATAGATGACGCCAACCATCACTTTCTGATCGAACGGTTCGCCGGTTCTGCCATCGTACAACCGCACTTTCGATGTGCGTTGTCCAAGATTTAACTCTAATAAATCTTCGACCTGCTTAATCGTTGCCCCATCGAACACCGGCGTTTTATACTGGGTTCGTGTTTTCATTCCAACCCAACCGAGTGCGGTCTCGAAAATCTGTCCAAGATTCATACGAGAAGGTACGCCGAGCGGATTCAAGATGATGTCGAGCGAAGTGCCATCGTCCAAGAACGGCATATCTTCAATTGGAACGATTTTTCCGACGACACCCTTGTTACCATGGCGACCTGCCATTTTATCGCCAACGCTCAACTTACGGCGTTGCGCGATTCGGACTTTCGCCAATTGGAGAATCCCGGTCGGCAATTCATCACCGAGTTTGATACGATGGACTTCATTTTTCGCATCGACTTCAAGCCCGAACAAATCGTCGCGGTAGTCGCCGATGATGCTGCGAATTCCCGTGTTGACATCATCATCTTCATGCCACGGATAATCGATATCAAGATCGTCGATGTTTACCTGCTGTAATAGCTCGCGGGTAAACTTTGTACCGTTCGTAATTCGAAATTCACCCGAGACCGAACGGACGCCCTTCATCGTTTTACCATCGAGGAATTCCAGCAGCTTCTCTTCGGCAACGCGTTTGATTTGCATCGCCTCGTGTTGCTTGCGTTCATCGATATCATCAATCCGCCGTTTGTCGTCGCGTTTTGCTGCGGCATCCTTTTTCTTGCGACTGAATAAATCGGAACCGATTACTACACCGTAGAGACCGGCTTCCGCTTTCAGCGAGGCGTCTTTTACATCGCCTGCTTTGTCTCCGAAGATTGCCTTTAAGAGCTTGTCTTCCGGCGTCAAGTCCATCTCGCCTTTCGGCGTAACTTTGCCAATCATGATATCATTCGGAAGTACCTGCGCACCGATTCGAATAATACCATTCTCGTCAAGATTCTTCGTCGACTCTTCCGAAACGTTAGGGATTTCACTCGTTAGTTCTTCTTGTCCACGTTTCGTTTCTCGAACAGTAAGTTCTTTTTCCACGATGTGAATCGAGGTAAAGACGTCATCCTGTAACATCCGCTCGGAAATGATAATCGAGTCTTCAAAGTTGTAACCGTTCCAAGGCATGAATGCACAGAGAACGTTTCTACCCAACGCCAACTCTCCAACATCGGTCGAAGGGCCGTCCGCCAACAATTCACCCTTTTTCACCACCTGTCCGGTTTTCACGCGCGGTCGCTGGTTAATGCAAGTATCCTGATTGGTGCGGCGGAATTTTTTCAACAGGTAAGTTTCCTGTTTTTTCTGTACGCCCTTGCGGGTTTGTAACTCGGTTTCAAGAGTAATCGAATTCGAGTCGACTTCGAGTACCACTCCGTCATTTTCTGCTAAGACTAAACTGCGACTGTCACGAGCCGCACGTTCTTCGAGCCCGGTTCCGACGACAGGTGCTTCCGGCACTAACAGTGGTACCGCCTGGCGCTGCATGTTCGATCCCATCAACGCCCGGTTGGCGTCGTCGTGCTCCAAGAAGGGGATTAACGCTGCTGCAATCGAAACCATTTGATGCGGCGCAACGTCCATATACTGCACGTCTTCCGGCTTTATTACCGGAAAATCTCCCCGCTGCCGGCATTGTACTCGTTCAGCGGTGATTTTGCCGCTTGGGTCGACAGCAGTATTTGCCTGTGCAATCTGGTATCGATCTTCATCGTCGGCACTTAAGTAGTCGACTTCGTTGGTCACGATGCCATTTAAAACCCGACGGTAAGGTGTTTCAATGAAACCCAAATCATTTATACGGGCGAATGTACACAACGACGAAATCAAACCGATGTTCGGACCTTCCGGTGTTTCAATCGGACACAAGCGGCCGTAATGCGAATAGTGGACGTCGCGGACTTCAAAACCGGCGCGCTCACGTGTCAACCCACCCGGTCCGAGTGCTGATAACCGGCGCTTATGGGTTAACTCGGTCAATGGATTGACTTGATCCATAAACTGCGACAATTGGTTCGTACCGAAGAAGGTGTTAATCACCGAACTTACGGTCCGGACATTGACTAAATCCTGCGGATGCAGTTTTTCAGTGTCGCGAATATTCATGCGCTCTTTAACGGTGCGCGCCATTCGCGATAATGCGACGACGAACTGATTCGCCAATTGCTCACCAACAGTGCGAACCCGGCGATTGCCCAAGTGATCGATGTCATCGGTGGTCTCTTGACCTAATCGCAGCAGCATCACTTTCGCAACGATTTTTACCATATCGTCTGGTGTTAAAACCGTCGTTTTCGTCGAGATGTTAAGGTCGAGTTGTTTGTTTAACCGATATCGTCCGACACTGCCAAGATCGTAGCGTTTCTCATCGAAGAAGAAACGATGAAGATTTTTTTCCGCACTTAGCTCATCCTGCGGCTCGCTGCCTCGGAGTTCTCGGTAAATCACTTCCAGTGCTGTCTTGCGGTCGTGTGATTTGTCCTTCTTGAAAGTATTCTGAATGATCTCGAGCGCAAGGTTTCGTTTCGCATCACGCGCTGACTTGAAAATGGTAATTTTTTTGATGCTGTTTGCTTCAAACGACTTTAACAACTCAATCGTTATCGGGTCAGATTCGTGTGCGAGTAATTCGCCTGTAGTGGGATCGGCGACATCTACAGCAATGTGCCGCTCGACAGTCTGCTTGTGTTGCTTTCGATATTCGATTTCACGTTCGACATAAACGTCTTCCACCAACTCGAACAGCTTGAGAATATCGATTTTTTCCGGGAATCCAATCGCCCGTAAGAGGGTGGTTACCGGGAATTTTTTCCGCTTGTCGACATAAGCGTACAAACAGTCGTTGATATCGGTGGCAAATTCAATCCAACTGCCGCGGAACGGAATAATCCTTCCGGAGTATATAATTGTTCCATTGGGGTGCGCCGTCTCGCTGAAACTCACTCCGGGACTGCGATGCAATTGGTTGACCACAACGCGTTCGGCACCGTTTATAATAAAGGTACCGGAGAGCGTCATCAATGGAATCGATCCGAGATAAACATCGGATTCGATGGTTTCGCCGAAACCATCGGAAGAATCGTCGCGGGTCGACAACCGCAATTTTACTTTGAGGGTGGACGAATATGTCGCAGCACGCTCTTTGCATTCGTCAATCGAGAACTTCGGTGGTTCGATAAAATACTCGACGAACTCGAGAATGCTTTCCTCACGATTGTCCATAATCGGAAAAATCGAAAGGAATATTTTTTGTAACCCGACCGGCTTGCGCTGCGCCGGCGGCACGTCTGACTGCAGGAATTCCTCAAAACTGTTAAGTTGTGCTTCGAGCAGATCGGGCAGCTCGATTACTTCGGGAATTCGCGCGAACGTGACGCGACGGTCAAACGTTAATTTGTTCAAGGCGCCTCCGCTCCGAATAGACCATACAC
>JAOTSC010000108.1 GCA_030247525.1 bacterium
CACAAAAGTTGACCGGATCGAACAAGCCGACGGCTTTCAAGCAGTTTTTCGCATGTACCGGATTCCCATCGAGCGCGGTGAGCCCCTGATTCGCTTTCTGCCGGCAATTGGTCCCGATGGGTTTGAGTATCCTGAAATGTCTGCTGAAGTAGACATTTTTTTGCTTGACGGTTTTGAACAGTTGATTGCTGCAGGCAAAGTTATCGACATTGCGTTGAATGCCGGGATACAGAAACGGTATTTGAATTTCGATGCTTGTCATGACTACACAAAACAGTGTATTGCCGAGCGGAAAGCGATTCGCGGCGCAGTTGTCGCATCTGGAAAGTTTCCCGACCCCGGTGCCGATGCTGTGGTGGAATTCTTCTTTCCCGCCGAACCGGAACCTGGTCAATTAGACCGCTACTATTCATCACGACGAATCTCAAATGGAAGTTACATCTGTCGGAAAACCCACCCGAAACAAGGAAAGAACCCCGGTTATAACGTCAAAGGCGAAATGATTCGTCCGGCAACCGGTATGGATGTCGAACTTATTGCCGGCGATGGAGCAGAAGTTACTCCATTGAGTTGGTCGGTTACCGCGACCCGTGATGGCGTAGTGGAGATTCATCGCAAGAATCGTCGGATAATTACCGCCAGCGGCGAAAAGATTGTTCCAGTCGAAATCCACATAGCAGTGCGTCCGATCCGTGTAATTGAAAGCGAGAGCCGCTTAAGCGTATCGACCGACGATGCAATAGAGATCCGTGGTAATCTTACCATTGGTAGTGAGATTGTCAGCTCGAGCGATATTTATGTCCGTGGCTCGGTCGACGAAGGATCTTACTTGCGCTCGAAATCGGATATTCATGTCCGTGGTGAAGTGCGTGGAAGTATCCTAACCAGCGATAAAAATGTGTTAGTTCGCGGTAATGTTAGCCGTTCCGAGATTTCGGCTCAGGAAAACGTTATCATCGAAGGAGCGGTGAATAAATCGCAGCTATCAGGCGACCGGGTTACTGCCGATTCTGCTTTTGGTACGCGAATTGTCGCAAATCATTCGGTAACATTAAAAAATATCGATTCCGACGAAGACCGCGTCATCAGTTCTATTGTAGTGGGAATGAGGGATTTTTATCAGGCGCGGATCGACGAAAACACCAGATTCATCGAAAAGGCAATTGAAACTCTCACGCAGTTAACCGATTTGTTTGGCGAAGAAACAGTCGAACGCGTCGCTATGAATACAATCCAGATTTATTTTATCAAACATATCGCAACTTTGAAGCATCGACCCGGTTGGGAGCCGCTCGACCGCAATGAGTTAACAAATCGCCGCAAACTACTGGAAGCGGTTCCATTAACGAAAATTGCGCTTAACGCGCGTAGAAAAGAGAATATGGAGTTGAAAGCGCGATTGGAAAGCTCACAACAGGAGGGCGAAGCCTTAGTCACGGTTACCGAGCGCATTGGCGCTGGAACGCAGCTATCAATCGGCGGAAACCGGCAGAAAATCGAAACACCTCAGGTAGGAAGATCGACATTTCATTAGAATGAACGGCAAGAAAAAAAACAGGGTGGGCAATTTGCCCACCCTGTCTCATATCCGATAGTTGTGCCTACTTAGCAACCACCATCTTGCGGACTGCGTAGAAATCGTTCACGCGGATCTGATAGAAATAAACCCCTGCGGAAAGCTTCGTTGCATCAAACGAGATGCGATAGCTGTTCGCCGGGTAGTTTCCATTGACCAAGGTGGCAACTTCACGACCGGTAATGTCAAATACCTTTAAGGTAACAAGACCGGCTTCCTTCACTGCATAACGAATTTCCGTCGTTGGATTGAACGGATTCGGCATATTCTGCTCGAGTGCATACTCGGTCGGAACAACACCGCGGGCACCCGCCGCCGGAGTCGCATTGACTACGATCGGATGAAGCGCTTCAATACCATTCAAATCGACATCGGCGATCCGGTAGTAATAGGTCACACCATTCTGAACACGGGTATCGACATATCGATAACTGTGCGTCGTTTGGTTGTTACCCATTCCTTCCACCACACCAACTAATTCACCGCGGTCTGCCGCATTCAACGAACGATAGACGCGGAAGAAGTCGTTATTGGTTTCCGTTTCAGTACGCCAGTTTAATATAACTTGTTGATCGGCGGGAGATGCCGTGAACGCACTCAGCTCAACTGGCAAGATTCCGCCATTCCCTAACGACCACAGCGAGAAATGGTTCAAATTACGAATTAGCATTTCATAAACACCACCACCTAAATCGAAAATAGTACCGGCGACTTTGGTCCAAGTTGTACCGCCGTCGTTTGAGTAAGCTGCTTCAATCGGTGGCACCGCTGTCATCGGGTCGGTGATACCAGCCGGCAAGTCGTCGATGGTAAAGCGTAACCGCAATGAGGCATCTTCAAAGTTCTCAGTAGAAGCTTGAATGTCCCAGAATCGGCGGATCGTATTATCAATCGGTAAATCAGCTGGATAAGACGCCGGAAGTTCATACATCACTGTTACAGTGACCGTACCGGGGTTCGTGTTAGCGCCGCCCTGAGCCGGGAAGTTCACAACCACTGGAGGTAAGCCACCGGTTTCAGGATCAGCTGGCGGTGTAAATACGTATGGAGCGGGGCTGCCTTCGCCATTCGGATTGTTACCGACAACTTCACTCTGAGTACGGGCATCAATAACGATGTTATCCAGGAAGATATCGGGACCGTAACGGTTGATTCCTTCAAACTTCACGAGTACCTGCGATTGTCCTGATGTACTTGCCGGCAACAGTAGTGTCGTATCGCGCCAGCCAGTGGGGTTGTTGTTATCGGTGGTACGCGATGCAAGTCCGGCATAACCTTCATAGAAGATTTCCGACCAAGTCACACCATTATCCGGGCTAACCCAAACGCGAAGTGAATCGCGATAGGACGAGTTATACAGATAACTCCACTCAAATGTTACTTCTCCCGTAGCAACGTTGGAGAAGTCCATCGGCGGACTAATCAAGTAGTCGGATTGCGGATAACTGTTGTATGACCAGAAGTTGATGCGAGCGCTCTTGTTCGCAAGGTAAGTATGCGAAACCCAAGTCTTGTTCGCATCAGGGTTGACAATTGACCAATCAGCCGGTGGCCAACTCGCGCCTTCAAAATTCTGGGTGACCGGTAGTGCAACATTGTTCAAGGTCGTTCCCGACGCGGAAGCCGAGAAAACGGTCTCAACAAGGTTCGCATTACGGGCAACCACTGCAAACTCATAGGCCGTGTTTGCTGTCAAACTGTTCACTACAGCAGTTCCCCACGTCGCAAGCGTCTGCCAAATGGGGCTTGAACCTAACGTGCCAGTAGCCTGCACCCACGTACCAGTCGTAACGCAATGGATTGCGTAAGTCGTAGCTGCCGGATTTGGATTCGTCGGATGGTTGGCGGGAGTTACGGAAATGGAAGTAACGCCAGGCGTTCCGACCACCGGAGTACCCGGAACCGATGCCAATGTCATATTCGCTGCTGTCGCAAAACCGCTCGAATAGAACAATTCATCGACGCCCATCGTCTTACCATTATTATCCTCGGTAAGATTACGCCAGTAACCCTTTGCCGCTTTCATCGCAACCGGCACTTGTTCGATAATCTTCTTTCCGTCTTTACCGGTTGTAATCGAGGTTTCGTAAACCGGAACGGCTTCGGAAGTTTCGATCCATTCACTGCGAATGATACCGGTATTGCCTTTGCCGCCATTCTTCATAATGGTGTTATCATTTATCGCGTAAACACGAACGGCGTAGGTAGTGTTCGGGGTTAATCCGGTAATAGTTACGTTGTAAGCATCACCGGTACCGGGAATCGTCGTGGAGGCTGTTTGCGCCGCATACGGAGCGACCGTAGGATCGAATCCACCGCCAAATGCGCCTTCTGCTACATACACGTTGAAGAAGTCTTCATTCGTTGAATTATCGACCCAACCGACATCAAAGAATGTCGTTCCGAGATTGGCAGTAGAACCGGTATTCGGACCGTTGGGGGCGTCCGGAGCTACCGTTGTGAACATCATTACATCGCTGGTAAAATCAGACCGGCTCGCATAATGATGTACAGTATACCAATAGTAGGTCATTCCCGGAGCCAATGTCGGAACGTAGCTTGAGCCGACTTGCGCTAATGCACCAACAGACGGCGGATTGCTCGTTCCATAATAAACATCAAACGTAGTTTGACCCGGGGCATTCCAACTGAAGGTAGTCGATCCGGGATCCAAATTCACCGCACCATTTGCAGGTGCGTAGCCATAGGGATCCGGTGGCGTAGTTAGTACTTGAATTTCGGTGTTGGCTGCAACAGTACCACCGCCGTATAGGGCGTTAATCGTAGCGGTTGAGTTTGTAACAAGATTCAAGTAAGTCTGACCGGTCGACGTCGCATGATTGACAAAGCCAACCCGTGGACCAGAGATGTAATTAGAAAGTGTTGCATAACCGGTCGGGAACAAATTGTAACGGAAAGTTACTCCACCGGTCGTATGATTCAACACACATTGGAACTGGTAGTTAGTACCGGCTGACCAGTTATAATTCATCCAGTTATACCAAGTAAAAGTCGTGGTATGGTTCACTGCATCGTACTTCGTGAAAATCTGCGCGCCTACCGGGCGGGCAGCCGTTCCACCCATATCCCGACCCCACACGTTAATCCCACGTAACACAGTGGAGTAGGTCATTGGGTTTAATGTGCTGGCGAACACGATATTTCCATTGGTTCCGATACCAACCGTGGCACCATTGGGAACGGTATAGTTACAGAATGGGAACGCTTCCGGCATCGTGAAGGTAAATAGACCGTCATCGGTTGTGCCTGACAACAGTGTGTACGAGATTTCGGTATGACCGTTCGCTACCGGGTCATCCCATTGATATGCGATGGGTGCCGGTACTTGTTGTGTTGTATAAATGTAATCGTAGAACAACGCTACGGAAGTGGTTCTTGTTGCCGTGCGAAAAATACCGGGATCATTGGCAGATGTTGCAGTGATAACAAACGCATCAGAGTTACCAACGAGAGCATCGCCCGGTGATGTAACTTTCACGTAGGCATTGAAAATCTGACCACTAACTAAGTCATCAGCGCTCGAGATTGCTGAACCGTTGATTGCATCGTAAATGCCGGTAGTCCACGCATTACCTGACAGCGATAAACTGTAGCTATCGGTTTGGAGACCAGCATTGGCCACAGAAATTTGGTACCATGCATTCGCACCGGCACTAATACTTTGATTTGCTGTTATCGGTGTTACCTCGACGTCATAAGGTAACGGACCATGGATACGAATATTCGCCCGGCTAGTCGTTGTAAACATCGCTGTGGTTGCAAGAACCGCCGATGTCGTACTGGTGTAGTACCGGGTCATGTTGGTTGGCGAAGTAGAAGTATATCGCCAGTTTAAGGTAGCCGGACCTGCGGATGTACGCAAAAACCGCGTCAACACCAAGAGATTTTCGCCGGATTCCGTGTTGTAAGGAAAATTAGTCTGGTTAAACACAAAGGATTGATAACCGGTGGTCGCGTTGTACTGCTGTGTTGTCGAAGAGTACACAAGAGTCGCACCAGTCAAATAAGTTCCCCAGTTTTCAGCGGTTGCTAAATTCGCCCGGGTGGTAGTGGCTAACCATATTTCAAGCGCGCAGTTTCCAGTGTAACCGCTGCCGGAATAAATATCCCAGTCCAACCGATCAATTTCGTTGTTGAAATGGTTGCCACCGTTATTCGCTTGAATTTCCGCGGCGGTCAAAATCGTCGCGTTCGCTTGATGGTAGGTGGTACTCGTTTGGATGTAACCGGGACCCGTTAGCGTAGTGCCTAACGCACTTGCCGGGTTTCCGATTACAACCGTTTGTGCAAATGCTGACGCAGCAAACGCCAGTATCAGCAAGATCAGATACAATTTCTTCATACCGTACTCCTTGAGTAGGTTGTTTGGATTACAGATTGATAAGTGATTTCAGAAACCTGATTCGAGAGCGTGCAAGGTGTAGTCAGTCAAGTTTCGCTGGTAATGAAACTTTTAGGTTATCCACAGATAAAAGTCATAACTCACTTCAACGGAGTCAACCGTCGAGCTTTTCCGAAGATGTGTGTATGATTATAGCTATGTCAAGAAGAAATGAGGAATTTCGATTTTTCTTTCACGACTTGCACACTGTTCATCGCTGGCAGATTGCCTTTCGATTTGTTGGAATGAATCGAGAAACGGGCAAGAATGATTAGAAACAATAGCACTTTTCGCGTTTTTTGTTCCTTTTCTGAGTACAGTCGGTTTATGAACCATAGGTAAATCGTTACGAATAGGAGTATTACCTCCAAGAGTGAGAACGGTTGTTTTGCCTATAAACAAAACAGGCGGACTCGCGTCCGCCTGTTTCATCGATTTGGATTTAACCAAAAACTTGCGACTTACTTGGCAACCACCATTTTACGTACCGAGTAGTAATCATTCACCCGAAGTTGATAGAAGTAGACTCCGGTTGAAAGTGTTGCAGCGTCGAAAGTGATTTCGTAGGAATTTGCCGGTTGGTGACCATTCACCAATGTCGCAACTTCACGACCTGTCACATCAAAGACCTTCAACGAAACCAATCCAGCGTCCTTGACTGCATAACGAATCGCAGTGGTTGGGTTGAATGGATTCGGGAAGTTTTGTTCCAAGGCATATTCCGTTGGGATACGGCCGTTTGCATTGGCAGTCGGGGTTGCATCCACGATGGTCGGGTGCAATGCTTCGATGCCGTTCAAATCAACGTCGGCAAGACGATAATAATAGGTGACACCATTAACGACCCGACTATCGACGAAACGATAGTTATGGGCGGTTTGGTTGTTACCCATACCGTCTACCACACCAATCAATTCACCGCGAACATCGGCACTTTCCGAACGATAAATGCGGAAGAAGTCGTTGTTGGTTTCCGATTCGGTGCGCCAATTCAATGTCACTTGACGATCCGCCACAGCAGCGGTAAATGCACTGAGTTCCACCGGCAACACGCCGCCATTACCCAATGACCAAAGCGAGAAGTGGTTCAAGCCGGTGATGAGCATTTCATAAACGCCACCGCCTAAATCCAATATGGTACCCGCGACGCGAATCCATGTATTGCCGCCATCGATGGAATATGCCGCTTCAATCGGGGGAGCAGCAGTTAATGGATCGACAATTCCGGCGGGAAGATCGGCGAGTGTAAAGCGCAACCGAAGTGTTGCGTTCTCAAAATTCTCGCTTGATGCTTGGATATCCCAGAATCGGTGGATTGTATTCGCCATCGGCATCTCTGCCAAGTTGTGATCCGGTAACTCGTGCAAGACGTTTACCGTAACTGCACCGGGATTGCCATTGGCACCGGTTTGTTCCGGGAACGAAATCACAACAGGCGGTAAATCGCCCGTTTGGGGATCCGCCGGAGGCGTAAAGGTAAACGGTTGTTGGCTACCTTCCCCATTTGGATTGTTCCCAATGGCGGCTGTTTCGTACACCTTCACCAATATACTGTCGATGTAATCGTCATCGCCGTAATCATTGTAAGACACAAAGCGAATACGGACATCAGACTGATGCGCAGCTTCCGGCGGTAAAAATGCCGAACGCCATACCGGATCGTCAGCAGATTGTGAGGTCGTGCGCGTTACCATGGTAGCGCCGCCGTCATTCCAAATCACAAACGGCCACGTTGAGCCGCCGTCGATTGATACTTCGACGCGAAGCGAATCGGCATAGCCCGGATAAATGTTATAGCTCTGTAAGAACGTCAATTCGGCAGATGAAACAGTCGCCATCGAGAAAGAAGGCGAGTTCAAGTAGTCGAGTTGACCATTGACATTGTAAGAATAATGCGGTACGCCAGCCCAGTTATTGCCTGCGAAGTTGTACAATGCCCAAGTCAAACCGGCATCGGGGTTGGTAACTGACCAGCCAAACGCGCCGGTCTCAAAATCTTCAAACAACAAGCCGGGGCTTTCCAACGTCGAACCATCGGCAGTGCTGGAGAATCCTGTCACAACACCAGCGCCGTTTTTCGCTTGGGTAACAAAAGTATATGTGGTTAATGGATCGAGACCACCCACCGTGACGACACCCCAAGTTGCGAGGGTCTGCCAACCGGCATTGCCTTCGATATCTAACGTTCCACCGGTCGTAACCCACATACCGGTCGTAATCTCTTTGATCCCATACACAGTGTTGTCCGGATTGGGATCACCACCATTGTTGTTTGGCGTAACGTCCAATGAACCACGGGTTGGATTGTCTACAACCGGAGCGTCAGGTGTATTCGCCAATGTCCAACCATTAGCGGCGGCAAATCCGGTTGACGTTCCACCAGGACCAGTCGCATAAACGCGCGCCCAGTAGTGGGTATTCACTGCCAATCCATTCAATGTCAATGCGTAAGAACCGGTGCCAGCTTGCGCTGGGAGATCAGCTGCAAACACGAAATCAGTGCCATTGAGTGAAGTGTGAAGCGGGAAAACGGTTTCGTCTTCGGAGTTGTCGACAAAACTACCCGTTAAACTGCTCGTCGTTGCACCAGTAATTGCACCGGCGGTCGGTGCATTTGGGGCTGCTCCAGCCGCAGTAGTAAAATGCCAAATCGGACCTGGATTGGTGGAGGCACCATTACTGGCAACGATTTGCCAATAGTAATCGGTAAGTGGAGATAAGTTTTCGACAATAGAGAAACTTGTTCCCGCTTGATCGTCAGACCGTAATATTGTCGGCGTGGCGTCGGTACCAAAATAAACATCGTACATCGTTGCGCCATTAGCGGCATTCCAACCTAACACACAGTTGTTAATGGCAATACCGGTTGCATCATGCGACGGCGACGGATTGCTCGGCTGACCTAATGTGTAGTAGTAAATCGCGGTACCAATGCCAGCGGTTCCGCCATAAGGCAGATTAATCGAACCATTGGCATTCTTGATTCCAACCAAGCCCGGGGTCGTTGCTGCCGTACCGGCAATGTTCCGGTACTGAATTTTTACTCCGCCATCAGCATATAGAATCACTTGTGCGGAAATTCGGTTCGCCGTCGCAGAACCGGAGTAAATCTGTAAACTGTCGTACGTGATAACGAATCGGGTCGGACTGGATAAGGTCTCGTACCGCACGACCGTACCACCACGACCGGCATGCATATCGCGGGTCCAGAAGTTTACCGAAGTTGTGGGAAGTGAACCGGACATGGAAAATCCGCTCCATCCCGTAGAAGCGGCACCAAACGTGATGAAGCCGTTTGTATGAGCGTAGGTCGAAGTATAGTTTGTTCCGTAGAAACTGAAGGTGAATCCAATCGGAACGTTGGTATTGCCATCGTCGGCATCGCCAAAGGTAACATTGGTCGCAGCACCGGAAGGCGTTTCCCACGCATACACAGCACCACTGGCTTGATCAACATAACGATAACCAAAGCCATCGGGACCGCCGGTTAAATCAACATGGGAAACCCCAGTCGAACCGATCGGGCGCGAGATATTTGTTTGGTTGAAAAAGCCGTCTTTTTCGGCTGGTGTTATCGTTTCTCCGTTCGCGATACGATTGCTAATCGAACTCAGCTCTGCTTTACTGAGTGGAGCGGCAAAAGCGACACTGGCAAACAAACTAACAACCAGCATTATGAGTACACTGGAACGAATTGTCATATCTTCTCCTGTTTTTTCTAACGACAAAAGCGTAAGAAGTCACACAAACAACCTTGCATGGGATTTCCCATGCAGATTTGAGTTGTGAAATTATACTGGATTGTACGGGAAATAGTGTATCGTTGCAAGGAGTAATTATTCATTTGCAAAAATAGTTCTTTCCCAAACACGCCATTTATGTATTCTCCGTCACAATATCTATCAAACATTCCAACATAACTTTCGATAGAATTACCAATCATACAAATTGATGCAAGATTGGATTTGGATTGCTTACCATCACTCTGTGAGTCAATCCCGTTTTTCTGTTGATATAGCTACTGTGTAGCCTCTAAAAATATCACTCTATTTGCTTTTTGTGAATATTCCGGCCTGTGTGCAATTCAAAACTATTCGTTAGTAACTTTAAATCGTCCGAGATAGACTTTGGTATCGTACTGCAATTCTATTTCACCATTATCAGAATGGTCTGAAAAGTCAATCGCTAATTGCTTGAGCAGTGGCTCTAATAGTGGATCTCCGGGAAGCGGTACATAGCTTGAAGAAAGTATCCTGCCGACCAAACCATCCCAGTTGAGGGTTTGCCGATATGGGAGCTGAAAATAACGATATGGTGCGGCTTTGTTGTTGCTTGGTTGAGACTCGCTCAATTGGAAAAATTCTCGTAAAGTTCCTTCGTCAATATGACGGTGATCGACATTCTGATACTCGGGAGCAAAATTATGGAGTAACCGTTCATAGGCTTCCAAAAAGGGAGTGCCTGCTCCCCGCCGCTCATTCCAGACTAATGCAATCCATCCACTCGGTTTGAGAATTCGTTGCCATTCCGTTTTGGTTTTCTCAAGATCGAACCAGTGAAACGCTTGTCCAGCAAGAATCATGTCGACTGAGTTCGTCGGTAATGTCGTCGCTTCGGCAGTTCCTTTCACTGGAACATACAACTGACGATACTCTGCCAGGTATGCAACACTCGCGTTTCTCATCGCATCGTTCGGTTCCACCCCGATTACTTTATTGCGATTCGCAAGCAATAACTCAGCCGAAAACCCTGTGCCAACACCGATGTCAGCGATAACCCATTGTGCGGTGAGATTGATTTCGATTTGTAGTCGCGGTATCATTTCCGACGGGTAATGAGGTCGATACTTCAAGTAATTATCAACTCGCGAACTAAACCGCTCGGTGGGTGGCAAATTGTACATCGTAAGTACTTCCTTATCGTCTCGTGTTTACTAAGTTGTGGTACGTTCAAGTCAATCACCAAATGTAGTTACATGCAAAGTATATCCGATAATTCGTGATTACTCTTACACTAAACATTCCGGGCAAATCACTCGTATATTCTGGTAATAAGTACCAGTGATGTACCACCTGTTGGTATCACTGAAACAAACCATTTACTGAAAGGAGAATTCTTTACATGTCCGATAACTGCTGCTGCTCCGATGAAATGTACGAAGTACTGACCGTTGGAAGTGACGTTCCCGATTTCAAAGTCGATACGTTCAATCCAGCTACCGGCGAATTTGGCGAATTTGATTACGCAAGGATCCGCGCCGAAAAAAAATGGTTAATCGTATTCTTTTATCCGGGTGACTTCACATTTGTCTGCTCGACCGAGTTAACCGCTTTGGGCGAACAGTACGACCGTTTGAAGTCGATGGGCGCGGAAGTCCTCGCCGTCAGCACCGACGG
>JAOTSC010000109.1 GCA_030247525.1 bacterium
GGAAGAGGCAATCGAAAAATCTGCGAATTCATTCACGGGTGGCTGGAGTACCGATCCGTTGGATTTACGGGCATTGGAAACCGACCCCCGCGGTTTCTCGATCATGATTTTCGAGCGGGCGCGTGAATTGGGCTTTCACCAACAAGTTCTCGAATTGGGCGTATTGGCTACGGTCTTCGATTTGTCCGAAGCGAAAGTACTTGCTGATGTATTGAAACTTGAGGATTCGCTTGATCCGCATCCGGTTGAGATCGATGAGTTAGCGCTCATTTTGGAACGGTACTCCATATTGCGGCGGGAATATGTCGTTGCCCGGAAGATGCAATCCGGTGGATCATTCGATAACGTCGCTAAACTGGAAGAACAGATTGCTCCACCACCACCCTTAGTAGAAAAAGCTCCGATAGCGGTTTCAACTGCCAAGCCATCGCCGGAACCGATGGCTACACCAATACCAAGCGAACCAGTTCCAGCAACCGAGCCGGAAAAACCGCTGCGTCCGGTATCGGCGAAACCACCAGAAAACCGGTATGAGCTACTAGCGACGTGGCGGGAAACGTTCAGTAATCCGAAGTTGAAACAATCGTTGATGAATGCGTTGCGGACCAAAAATGCCAACGCTTACGATGAGTGGGTCGATAAAGTTGCGCAACAGACAACTTGGAAAGTCGCCCGGATTCACATCGACAACTATCTCTATGTGTACGGGATTGAACGGGGGACGGTGTTGTGGGAACGGGTGATGAAAACATCAATTCCCTTCTTCCCCGATGCACCGCAATTGTAGTAGCTAAGTATTGATGTAATAGAACGGGGAATAGACTATCTACTCCCCGTTTCAAATAGATTAGAAATTCACTGCACAGCAATTCTACTTAAGACGTTGCCACAATTCATCCTCCGGCGTTCCGACCGGAAGCTCACGTAAAATCCGATCCAAACTGTCGCCATCGCCAATCCACGCCCGTACTTCATAGTACATGGCAGCGCTGTGGGTAACGACTCGCTCATGGGTGAACAGCGTAGTGTTCGCACCAAGCGTCGATGCGAGATAGTTCCATGGTTGGGTGTTCGTATTGCGGAAGAAAACAAGATATCGACTCACAACCAAGGGAACGCCATTGATGGATGTATCGACTGGTACCCAATTCAATCGCATATCTTCACCCTGTCGAACGATTGACAACCCGCCCGGCGCTGATGGGATGTACTGTGAGGAACCGGACAGATTTATCCGCAAGGTGTCTTCATTGATTCCGTTGCAGACCAATGCAACCTGACCAGTGAATACCCCTTGCGTCGTCGGTTCAAAATACAACTTCACGGTAAGCGAATCGTTGGGATTTATTACTGTAACTGGATCCGGGGCGGCGCGGAACGGCATACCAGCCGGTAACGTAATCCAGTCGGCATTTAACAACTGCCGGTTTCCCCGCACTACCACGCGAATCGTCGTTGAATCTTTCCGAGTTGGTTCTAATGTCGTGGGGAAGTTGTAACTATTAGCACTTAGACTTGCATAATATCCAATACCGGTTCCATTCAATGGAATCGATATCGGATCGTAAGGTGCATCAAAGGTTATCCGTAATGTATCAAGATAGGTTACGGTAGAGTCTGGTCGGAACTTCACCCGGATTTTCAACGTATCGTTCACACCGATTATAGAGTCGGTATCAAGAACGCGATGACTGTAAATACTACTATTCACACCAGCGATTGTATTATAGCGGAACGGCAGATTGCTCCGGTTAGCAATCGCTACCAAAACTGAATCGGAAACGTGTGGACGGATGCTTGGGAATGTGATGTTAGCTGCCGAACTATAAAGTGTTGTGTACGGTTGTACTGCGAAGTTTGTGCTACTTGTATCGCCATAAGCTGGGTAACCACGCGCCATTACTCGAATTCGGGCGGTGGTTGTGGCGGGTGCATCGACCAGATTCCACACCCAATAAGTTGCAGTAGATGAAACCGAGTCGACTAAGGTTGTCCATTCGCCAGTCGGGTAGGCACGGTTTAACTCGATCCGAACACCATTAGGCAGATTGGTGACAGCAAAGCGAATGGTATCGCGCGATGCAATCCGGAAGGTTTCCCCGCCATTCGGCCGAGTAAGTACGACCGAACGTTGTCGAATACTGAAACTGGCGTTCGAAGTATCCACCAGTGATGGTACGAGATTGGAACGAATCCGGATTCGGGCATTTTCCGAAACCGGTGTTGTTGGTGACCAGAGGAATAGTCCAGCACTGGTACTGATTGTCGAATCGATAACTTGCCAACTGTCGACCGGATAGTTGCGCTTGATTTCGATGGTTAGGCTGCCAGTTAGGTTTTCCGATGTCCATGCAATAGTATCAGGTTCCCCAATATAACGAATCTCTCCACCATTGGGACGAAGCAGTTGCAGCGACATTGGCGCCGATACGATTTGAAAATCGTTGTCCGACCAGTCATACACTTCATATTCATTTCCAGCGATGACGATTCTTCCTTCCATAGTAGCAGGTAGTTCCGGTGTCCAAACTAAGGAACCTTGTGACAATGGAATCGCCTCAGCGTTTGGAATGAGTTCAGTAAAATCAAAACTGGGACCGACTCGGCTAACACCGATTGCAGCCGTTCCGCTGAAATTTGCTGACCATCGAATTGTATCGGGGATGTTAGCGACGAGAATCTCTCCACCGTTTGGCGATAAAATAGTAATCCGCCGCGGTTCCACGCGGAAGTTTGCATCAGAAGTATCGCTTATCGTGGGGAACAGATTCGAGATGATGGCAAATCGCGCGGTTTGCGTATCGATTACTGGAGCAATCCACGAAAACGATCCACTCGCCGCTGATGTCGTCGAAGATAGTGTTGTCCATGCCCCGGATGGATAACTCCAATTCGCTTTGATGGTAACTGTACCGGAGAGATTGGTCGTCCAGAGTACTTGTGAAGTCTCGCCATTAATAGCAATATCACCGCCATTCGGTTGTGTAATGTGAATTGCGGGAGAGCTAATAGTAAAATTGTTATCGGAAACATCGGTGATGAGTCGATTGTTAAGTGATGAGATACGAACTCTGGCGGCAGTAGTTGCTGGAGCGGTTGGTATCCATAACTCACTTCCGTCGTTTGCAGTATTGGTAAACAGCGTTTCCCACGTTCCCGATGGATACTCGCGATTCAATTCGACTTTCACATTTCCAGTGATTGCTTGCGAACTCCATCGAATCGTATCGGTTATCCCTGTGTAAAGTGTAATGCCGGTATTCGGCTTTATAACCGTGATTCTACCGTACAATACATAGAAGTAACCATAGTTCGATGTTGTGTTGAATGATAATCCATCATAAGAACGGATATACCATTCGTAAAAGCCGTTCGCCAACGAATCAGTAATCGTCGTGGAAACCGTATCAGCACCCGTGTGTGTAATATTGCCGCCGCGCTGAGTTCCTGCAACATACAGCCGGTATAATTGGACACCGGAACCCAAATCGGACGATTTCAACCACCGGAAGGTCGGCCGAGCGGAAATCGAAGTATCGCCATTGATGGGGGAAATCGGTATTGCTGCAATGGGTGGATTTACGTCGATAACGACTGTACGGATTTGATTCGAACGTTGACGATTGCCGAATAAATCGACAGCCACGACATACCAAGTATGTGCACCTTCCGATACTTGAGTTGGTGCGGTTGAGGATGTGACATGGAGGGAGTCGCGCACTTTGGTGCCATTGATCCAGAGCTCGTAATGCGAGAAACCGACCCCGGCATCACTGGTTGATACCCACGAGAAACTTGGGAGTTGATTTGTAACCACCGCATTGTCGGTTGGTGTCGACAGATTGAAAGCAAGCGGGGGTACGCGGTCGATTCGAAGGTTGCGCACTGGTGTGGTATAGACAATTGTACCGGAGCTTTCTATTGCTTGGGTATAACAGGTATGAGAACCATTCCCTAACGCAAGTTCGGCGGGAAGTTGATAACTGGTGTCGGTGATGCTGGGATGACTTGACATCAACGTACCATCGATCCGGAAGTCATAGCGTAAAAATGGTATCCCGGGGGCTGAGATATTGTTCCAAGTAAACGTTAGTGAGGAGTCATACAACCATTGGTTTTCCGTAGGTTGCATCATCTCGAAGAAACCGACCGTGAGATTCCATGTTTGGTTAGACTGTTGTTGATTTCCGTGAGGATCGACTGCAACGACATACCATGTGTGATTACCGAACGAGATTTGACTGGTTGGTGTGTAACTGGGTTGGTTGATGTTGGAAGCAAGCAGAACATCATCAAGATAGAACTTGTATGTAACCGCTCCACTGGCATCACTCGAAGGTTGCCATTGGAATGTCGGTTGTTGGAGATTTGTCCAATACTGATCACTCGGACTTGTTAACGAAAATGGTTCGGGAGGAATCCCATCGATGTTGAGTGACCAGGTTTGAGTAGATGCAACCCAATTGCCGGCAGCGTCAACGGCATGAACCCGCCATGCAATCGGAGGTGGACTGCTCGGTATCGCTTCTGCAACCGAAGGTATGACAGTTGTGGTTGTAACATTGCTTGTCTGGGTAATTCTTTGCCAACCGGTGCCGGTGAATTTTACTACTTCATATCGCACAGCGCCTGATAGTGAAGTGCGAGTCCAAGAAAAAGTCGGACGGGTGGAAGCAATCGCACCATCAGCAGGGGAGACTAAAGTGATTGTACCGGTAGGAGCAACATTGTCAATTGAAAAGTTTGCATCGCTGGAGTCGGCAGCGATTTGAGCACCGCCACCATCGCGCAGCACAACTTTCAACCGATATGTTGAACCGGAGATGTTGGGAATCGTCCACCAATAGCTTCCGGTATCGAGCAGATTAGTAGCGATGGTAGTAGGCCATGTCACACCACTATTACTCGATAAATACAAATCAATCGAGTTTCCTGCACCACCATATCGATACCAGCTTATCTGTCGACGGTGTCCTTGTCCGGGAGCCGCTGGATAAGTTTCACCACCATTGGGACTTAATAAACCTATTCCAGAACCGGTGGTAAATGTCCAAATTGGACCAGGATTTGTACTGGTTGCGCTGCGTGCAATCACCTGCCACCAGTATTGGGTTGCAACAGCGAGAGTGTCAGGAGTGTAGGTTGTCACCTGCTGGTTGTCAACAACCCGGGTGGTAGGTGGATTGGTCGTGCCGAAATAAACGTCGTATCCGATAGCTGCGGCAGCCTCGGCCCAACTTAATGTCGGAGTTATGACGACATTACTTGCCCCATCTGCAGGTGAAGGATTGGAAGCGGTTCCCAAAGTAAAGAACCGGACAGCGGTGCCAGGTGTTGGTATTGATGTACTATAATTCAAGTAGTAGTAAGTCGTTCCGCCATACAAACCAGACCCGCCACAATATTGTTGGGTGCTTGTTTGGGTGCCGTATTGTATGATGATATCCCCAGTTTCAAACAGAATAATCTGACACGATACCGAGGAGGATGGAAGGCTACTCGAGTAGTAACCTAAGTTCGTATAAGTCACAACCAATCGGTTCGGAGATGTCAAGTTCTGATAAATAACTGATGTACTTCCCCGTATCATCATATCGGAGTTCCAGAAGTAGACCCCTGGATAGTTATCGGGCACCCAGCTTCCATAATTACCAGCCGTCGGAGTGCCAAATTGAATTCTCCCGTTGGTTCCCGGGTAGAATTGAGTGTAGTCGAGACCGTAGTAACGAAACGTAAAACCAATATCGTAAGGACCGGCATAACCATCATCTGCGCCGTTCCAACCAGATACCGTTGTCCCGGATGGGGTAATCCAGCTATAGGTCGGACCACCCGGTTCGTTAGAATCCATGAAACGATACCCGAAACCATCCGGACCACCGGTCAGATCGGTTGCAGGGGGAGTAGATTGACGTTGTGCATTGAGTGCAAGGAAAGTCGGGTAGGCGGCAGCTTTCTCTTCAGGTGTGACCGGTTGTCCGTTCATCACACGTTGAGCAATTGCGAGAAGTTCTGCTTTGCTGTATGTACGCTCCAGTTCTGGGGCGGCAAACACAAACAGAGATAATACACAAACGATGAGTACCGATAACAAACAAGCGAATCGCAACTTCATAACGAGACCTTTGGAATTGAGGTGATGAGAAAAGGGGAATGGTTCGTTTTGATGAACATTCATCGAACTGGAAAAGACATTAAAACGTAAAGCAATTCGATTCGCAGTGCAAGTGGGTTTGCGGAGAATAGTTTTATTGAAGGGGCAGACTCTTTGGGTCGCCCATTGCTGAGATCGCCACGTCGCTTCATGCGCACAAAGTTGCGCATGCCGCTCCTCGCGAAGACAAGTAAGTGGGGTGGATACGGGCTTCCAAGCCCGTTCTTTGGTAGGGGTAGGTCAAAGACTTGCCCGAAAAAGAAGAAAAGGTCTGAGACTCTCCGCTACACACGCGCGCAAACGTTTGCCCCACTACTCCCATCTACTTGACTTTTTATGGGTATATGCTTATATTGTTGCAAGGAGAGTCTATGCCGTCAGGTCGTCCACATAACTGCCGACGAGTATCGTCAGTGCCCTCAATCAACCGCTACAAACCTTGTGGTGTCCCGTTGAATTTGAAAACAGAAGTTGTGCTTTCGGTCGATGAATTGGAAGCATTAAAACTTGCCGACTTGCAAGGTCTCCACCATGCCAAAGCTGGCGGGATGATGGGCGTCTCGCGTGCTACGTTTGGAAGAATCATTGAATTAGCTCGCCGTAAAACGATACTTGCTTTGAGTAATGGTTACTCTTTGCGAATCGAAGGGGGAGCTTACGAGGTTATCATGAAACGGAATTTTGTCTGTGCCGATTGCGGCTATCGTTGGGAATCCGATCAAGGGCGTTGCCATACCCCGGGTTGTCCGAAATGCGGCAGCAAACGATTCGGCTGCGAACACAAACCGGAACCGAAATCGGAAGCGAATCCCGATGGCTGTTGCGGCGGGAAAGGCGAACATCACAGTGAAGGCGATGATTGCGATTGTCACTAATCGAGGATTGAAAAATGAGTGGTATCGAAAAACAACACAATGCCGGTTCCGGCGGAAATTGCATCTGTCCAAAATGCGGCGAAAAAATTCCACATCGCGCCGGCAACCCTTGTCGTGAAGAACTATGCCCGAAGTGCGGCGCAAAGATGTTACGGGAAGGGTCGGAACATCATCAATTGTTTCAGAAAAAGCATTCCCAATAGTTTTGGTTGATCGATACAATACAAAGTAATTGATCTCTCATTCTCAACTCAATCTGCCAATCGTTACCAACGTTCGTTGCTGTTAAATCGAAGAATTTCAAAGTAGTAGTGATCACGAATGAAAACTCGTAACACTATGTGAAAACTTTCGGAAGCAACTATGGATGTCGAACATCTTTCGCGACTGCAATTCGCTTTCACGATTGGATTTCATTACCTCTTTCCACCGCTCAGTATCGGCTTAGGGTTGATCATCGTAGCGATGGAGGGGATGTATCTCAAAACTCACGAGATCATCTACCATCAAATGACCCGCTTTTGGGTGCGGGTGTTTGGACTCATCTTCGCTATCGGCGTTGCCACCGGTATTGTCATGGAGTTCCAGTTCGGAACGAATTGGTCAAATTATTCGCGTTTTGTTGGCGATGTTTTTGGCAGCGCTCTCGCAGCGGAGGGGGTGTTTGCTTTTTTCCTCGAATCGGGTTTTTTAGCGATCCTGCTGTTCGGATGGGATAAAGTTAGTCCAAAAATGCACTTCTTCGCGGCTGTGATGGTCGCGTTGGGTTCCCACTTTAGCGCAATCTGGATTATCGTCGCAAACTCCTGGATGCAAACGCCGACCGGTTACCATTTGGTGCAGACTGCTTCCGGAATGCGGGCTGAGATAACCGATTTCTGGGCGTTGGTGTTCAATCCCTCGACAGTTGACCGGTTGACCCATACGCTGGCAGCGGCGTGGCAGACCGGGGCATGGCTCGTGCTCAGTGTTAGTGCGTACTATCTGCTCAAGAACAAGCACACCGAATTTGCAACAAAGAGTATGAAGATTGGTTTGCTCGTTTCCCTCATCGGCTCACTTGGTCAATTGGTCACCGGCCATAGTAGTGCACAGACAATAGCGCAATACCAACCGGCAAAATTAGCGGCGTTCGAGGGACATTATCCCGCAAACGAACCAGCGCCGATGTATCTGTTTGGATGGGTGGATGAGACCAGTCAACAAGTCATCGGCGTCAAGGTTCCCGGGATGCTGAGCTTTTTAGTACATGGCGATTCGAAAGCTCCCGTCACCGGGTTAAATGCATTTCCCGCAGCGGATCGTCCTCCCGTGAATGTTGTGTTTCAGACCTATCATGCGATGGTTGCCATCGGGATGTTTCTCATCGGACTCAGTTTGCTTACAGCGTATGGCGTATGGAAATGTCAAATCACGCAGTGGCGGCTCGTACTCTGGGTATTGGTGTTTACGGTGCTGTTGCCGCAAGCGGCGAATCTACTCGGATGGATGTCGGCGGAAATCGGCCGGCAACCATGGATTGTATACGGTTTGTTGCGCACAAAAGATGGATTGTCGCCGAATGTGGTCGCCTCACAAGTCTGGTCGTCGTTAATCATTTTTGGTTTGATATACGCGCTGTTGCTTGCCGTTTTTCTATATCTCCTAAATGACAAAATTCAACACGGCCCGGAAATCGCTGAGCAAGTCGAAAGTGAGGGACACCGCGCATGATCGACGCCTTGGATTTCAATTTCCTCTGGTATCTCCTGATTGGAATTCTCTTGACTGGATATGCGATTCTCGACGGATTCGATCTTGGGGTCGGAATATTGCATTTATTCATCAAGGGCGATACCGGACGACGGGTATTTTTGAATGCAATCGGACCTGTTTGGGACGGGAACGAAGTTTGGTTGGTTACCGCTGGTGGAGCGCTATTCGCGGCATTTCCCGAAGTTTATGCGACGGCATTTTCCGGATTCTATCTTCCTTTTATGTTGCTCTTGTTTGCGTTGATTTTTCGGGCGGTGTCGATTGAATTTCGCAGCAAGCAAACTGGTGTTCGCTGGCGAAAAGTGTGGGACGTAAGTTTTTTCGGCGGGAGTTTATTAGCGTCGTTGCTGATCGGCATCACGTTGGGGAACATTATCTGGGGGATTCCACTCGACGCCGCGCATAATTATACCGGCACACTATTGGATTTGATCCACCCTTACTCGCTGTTAGTAGGGATTACTACCGTTGCGCTTTTCATGATGCACGGCGCGATTTATCTGGTTTTGAAAACCGAACAGGAAGTCCAGAAAACGGTGCGAAACTGGGTGAACAACACCATGGTCTTTTTCATTATATGCTATGCGACAACGACGATGGCAACCTTGCTGTATGTTCCCCGGATGACTGCGGCATTTCGCGAATACCCTTGGCTGTTTAGTGTCGCGTTACTGAGTATGCTTGCCATCGCGAACATCCCACGGGAAATCCATCTCGGCAGGGAGTTTCGCGCGTTTCTTTCCTCCAGCGCCGCCATTGCGGCATTGATGGCACTATTTGGAATTGGGATGTTTCCGACGATGTTGTATTCAGTAGGGTTGCCCGAAAATAGTCTAACGATTTACAACGGGGCTTCTTCCGAAAAAACCCTCATGATTATGCTGATCATAGCGTTGATTGGAATGCCGTTAGTAATTGCATACACCGTGAGTATTTACTGGATCTTCCGCGGTAAAGTAAAGCTTGATAAAATGAGTTATTGAGCGCGGTCTGCAACCGAACTAACCAACGACCGTAAATAACCGTATCATTATCCTAACCGGAGATACAATGTCAAAACTCATCGCATTCTTGCTCATATTGCCGATTGTGGTATTTGCCCAAGGAAAGGAAACCGTGGAAACCGTACATTCATTCACTATGAAATCGATTGATGGCAAACTGGTGCCGCTTTCGGAATATGCCGGGAAAGTCCTGCTCATCGTCAATACTGCGAGTAATTGCGGATTTACTCCTCAATACAAAGGGTTGGAAGAGCTGCAACAGTCTTATGCGAAAGACGGTTTTTCCGTGTTGGGATTTCCCTGTAATCAGTTTGGCGCACAGGAACCGGGTAGCGAAGCGGATATCAAAACGTTTTGCTCGGTCAACTATCAAGTCACCTTTCCGATGTTTGCGAAGATCGATGTAAATGGCGACAATGCCGATCCGTTGTATAAATACCTTACCAAATCCGCTCCCGGAATTTTAGGTACCGAAGCAATCAAATGGAACTTCACAAAATTCTTGATTGGGAAAGACGGAAAGGTCTTAGAACGATACGCGCCAAACACAAAACCCGCCGACATTGTTGATGATATTGTTGCGGCGATGAAGGGGAAGTAAGGTTATTCTTTCCTATTGAAATAGAGAAGCCCGTCACGATTGAACGGGCTTTTATTGCATTCACAAGGTTGTCATTGCTTGGAATCTGCCAACTAGCGAATGACGTGGCAACTCCAAAGGTAATCTCTTTTTTAACGTAACTTCATACTACTTCATCAACACCATCTTCTGTGTTTGAGAAAAGTTTCCAGCATTCAAACGAACGAAATAGGTTCCGGTGGCGAGTGATTTGCCTTCAAAATGGAACGTATACTCCCCGGGATTTTGATGAAAGTCGATCAGCTTTGCGATCGCTCTCCCCGAAATATCGAATACCCGTAAATCGACTATGCTCGCTTTTGCAATCGTATACCGAATTTCAGTCGAGGAGTTGAACGGATTGGGGTAATTTGGTTTGAGGGAAAAATGTTGAGGGATTACTTCGGAAGCTCGATTAACTACGCCGAGAATTTGTGAATAGTCGAAAACACCAAAGTTATTCCCATCGGCGACAAAGATAATACTATCAGTAATCGAAACGGCATTCGCATTACCGAGTGTGTTATAATATCCAACTTCTTGTGGTCTTGCGGGATCCGATAGGTTAAGAATTCGAATACCGGCAGGTCCATCTGCGATAAATGCATAACTCCCCGATACTTTAACATCATTTGCTATACCCGGCGTGTCGAATCTACCGACTTCGACAGGTTGTAGTGGGTTGGCGATATCATGGATACATAAACCTGAATCGCCATCTGCCGTGTATGCAAAGTTGCTCTCGGTCGTAATCTTCGATGCAAATCCCGGGGTGTCAAGTACCCTTATCAATCGAAGAGAATCAGGGTGAGAAACATCGAATATCGCAATTCCCGACTCACCGTCTGCAACAAAGGCAGAATTTCCTGAAACAGCGATAGCCC
>JAOTSC010000110.1 GCA_030247525.1 bacterium
GTTACGAGTAATGAAATTGGTGCCAATGCGGTCACGACCGGAAAATTGGCAACAGGGGCCGTAACCAGAAACGAACTGGCTGCCAATTCTGTGATCGATACGAAGATTGCCAGCAGTGCCGTGACCAATGCAAAAATCGCAACCAATGCAGTCGATAGCACCAAAATTGCGGATAGTTCGGTTACGACGGCCAAGATCAATGCCGGTGCAGTCGATGGCACAAAGATCGCAACGGGAGCAGTTGATAACGCACAATTAGCTAATAATGCAGTCGATAATACAAAGATTGCGGATAGTGCAGTATCGAACACGAAGCTCCAGGACGGTGCAATTACCAATCTGAAAATCGCTTCGGGATCGGTCGCTGAAGATCGTTTGAACACTGCACTCACGACGAAACTATCCAAGCACCTTACGGACGGAAATTTCAAGGGCGATGTTTTTGCCAGTGATGGTACTACTAAGCTCATCGATGCGACTACTGGAAAAGTAACGACTGCACTGCAAACTTCCAGTGGTGCATCACTCAATGATCGGGTCGAAGCAATCTACACTGATGTTTACAATAAAGATGTAGCGTTGCCGATTCTTGATAAAAACGTCAACAAATCCTTGGTGCATGCCACCTACAAGACCTATCGCCCAGGTACGACCACAGCCGATTTGAACATTGGTGTTACCGGCGATGCATGGGATAGTCTGTTCGATCTTACCCGTGCTGATAATGGTGAGGATTTGCTCGATGCATCTGGTGCACCGATTAAAGTAGTTTCGTTGTGGGGCAAACAAAGTAAAGCGAGTCCCATTACGGCAGGCAGTGATCCGAATGGTGTCGGTGCTGGTTGGTCGCGTAACGATGGTGATGGCACCACCAATTCCACTTGGTTTGAATTATCGGCGGTCCCGACTGCCAACTTCAACATCGTCTATTCAATCCGTAAAAAGCTATCGACGCTGCAGACTCGCGACTTGGTTACCGTTGGTGTGATCAAGGGTGGTCAATCCGATGCGAACATCACCGGCGCATTGCAGGATCTGAAAGGCACCACCAATTGGAACGATGCCGTTCCGAGCGGCAGAAAACTCACTGATCTTACCACGACCAAAGATGCCGGGGCAACCTATATCATTGCTGATGGTAAGGTAAAGGGAACCTCGATTGTCGCTGGTGAAGTTGGAACGACCCAGCTCGCCGACAATGGGGTAACGACCGCCAAGCTCCCCGATAATGCGATTACCACCCAGAAAATCAATGCGGGAGCGGTTACTAGTGCAAAGATTGCGTCCGCCACGATTACCGGTTCCAATGTTGCCAATGCCACTATTACCGGCACTCAGATTGCATCGAGTACGGTGACCGGCAGCAATATCGCTTCGGCGACCATCGCTCAAGGTAATCTTGCTAATAATAGTGTCGGATCCGCACAGATTGTCGATGCCAATATTACCACCGCGAAAATTGCGGCACTAGCAGTCGATAATACTAAGCTTGCTGATGGTGCAGTGACGAATGCCAAGATCGGTGCCAATGCGGTTGATGCAGCCAAACTTGCGAATGGTGCCGTTGGAACCACCCAGCTAGCCAACTTGGCGGTGGATAACACAAAGCTTGCCGATAGCTGTGTCAGCACCAGCAAGCTCGCGAACCTCGCGGTTGACTCAACCAAGATCGCTGACAGTGGTGTTACCACAGTCAAGATTGCGGCAAATGCGGTCGATGCATCAAAAATTGCTTCGGGTGCGGTAGGAACAACACAACTGGCTAATAGCGCAGTCGATTCCACCAAGCTCGCGAACAACGCGGTCGTTGCCGGAAAGATTGCGACTAACGCGGTTGTGAACGGTAATATCGCCGATGGTGCAATCACCGATACCAAGATTTCCGACGGGTCGGTAACGACGGCAAAACTGAATGCGACAGCGCTCTCGGTATTCGATGGTCGCAATCTGGTGCAGAATCCGTCATTCGAATCGGGGGCGTGGATCTGATGAGTTACTTCGATACTGACAACTCTCATTCCGTGTTCGGTGGCAATTCGCTGCGGCTGGTCGGTGACTCGACTACACCGAATGTCGTAACCGGACACAGCAATTCCATTCCGGTTGCCAACCGGGATTCGGTTGTGATATCAGCTTATGTATTCGTTCCGGCGATTACGGCTGGCACCACCTTTACCGGTGTCATTGAGTACATCGATAAAAATGGCAGCGTACTCAGCACCGGTGACTGGTTAAAACTGACAGCATCGAACAGTCAATTCACCCGGTACTATGCGATCAAAGATGTAACCACTTTTCCGAAAGACACCGTTGCAATCCAGCTGTCGTTTTCGCTTACGGAGAATGCAGGGAAACCGACCGGAACGGTGTACGTCGATTGCGTCAAGTGCGAGTACGGCAATAAACTGACTGGATATTCCGAGTCAGTGTTCTATGAAGAAATTTGCCAACACATCGGTGGCTTTGGTGTTGGCAAGATTGGTGCCAGTCAAATTGATAAGGATTCGGTAACCAGTGAACAGCTAGCTACTGATAACATGAGCCTCGAGAAAATGACTGGGTCAGCGCTGCAGTATGACGGATCGACTATCGTTGCCAATAACCTTTTAAATGCATGCAAGGGACTCGCTGTTAACGGGAATGCCGGTATTACTCAGACAATTGAAGTGCCGGATACCGGTGGCGGAAAATACACCATCGTTATTACCGATGGCATTATTACGAGCATCACATGAGCGAACCGGAACACATCGAACATTCTCATCTTGAGCCGCCATACTCCTGCCAGTACCACCTGGTAAAAATGGAGCAAGTCTCTCAGCAACTAGCCGATCTGCGCGATGCGGTGAAAGAACTAAACTCATCGATCAAAGGGAATGGTAAAGAGGGAATCATCGTCAAGGTAGATCGCAATACCAACTTCAGGATGCTGATGACGAAGTTGCTATGGTTACTTTTCACACCCCTTTACGGTGGTTTGATCGCATTCGTTTTTCAACATTTTATGGCACATCACTGAGGAAAGCATGAGCCTGTTAACTGCCGTGCCCATTGTGGGACAGATCATCGATAAAGCTGCCGGTATCATTGACAAGTGGGTTCCGGACAAAGACCTTGCTGCAAAGTTGAATCATGACTTGCAAGCGCAGATGCTGTCGCTCGACTACAGTGCACTGGAAAAAGAAATCGATGCCAAGGCGAAAGTACTGGTCGCGGAAGTTCAGGGACAAAGCTGGCTGCAACGCAACTGGCGACCATTGCTCATGCTCGTGTTCACATATATCGTTGCACACAACTTCGTGATCGCACCGATCTTCGGAATCACGTCAGTACCCGTACCGGAGCAGATGTGGACGCTCTTGAACATTGGAATCGGTGGTTACATCGTCGGTCGCAGCGCCGAGAAAATTGCAACAGTGGTAAAAAAGGGTATAGATCAAACAGCCTCTTGATCATCGTCTGAAAGAAGCTGTTTTAAAGCGATTACTTCAGGTGGAAGCAAATCTCGTTGATCACCCTGAACATCGTCTTCCCAACAAATGAGGTAGTCGCAGTCTTCTCTTTTTTGATGATTTATAAAACCACTTGCAAGTAGTTTAAACTCAGCAACATAGTATTGTCCTGTTTTTCTATCGACTAATATAGCATCTGGTTTCTGACCAACAGGAACAAATTCAAGCCTTTTAAGTAGCTCTGTATTCAAGCCACAGCAATATTCTAATTCGAGTTGTTCTGAAAGACTATTAAAAACAGCGTATAGGTCTGTCTCATTTCTTGGTTCCCAATAACGAGAGTTATCTCTTCTAAAAGGTTCAATTTGAATATGTCGAAGATTTTTCTTGTCAAAAACAAAGTCTCTTTCCGTTGTTGGGATTGATACTTTTACTAAAGTGCCGTCCTGTTCAGTAACGACCTTTTCTAGTTCAGTTGGTTGCTGAACATTTTTCAGCGAGAAAACTATTATTTTTTCATTTGAATCGTATTCGATTGAAAAAGTGTCATTGTCATTGATTGCGAATTTTTTGTAGAAGGGTCTACCTAGTCCACCAATTGAGTTATTCGGTGAGAGCAAGAGGTTTTCAAGTATCTCACTGTGTTCATCATTGTTAAGAAAATAGACAACTTTGACTTTCATTCGAGTAGGAGGAGTAAGAGAGTTTTTCCTTACGAATTCTGCACCAAGATGTACATTGCCAATCAGCCGGTATCTTGCAGTCACTGTGTAGTTAATTGATGGCATTTCTTCCTCCGTGAATTTGTAACTCTAACAAGGTAACAAGCCAGTGATTAAGCAACAAATGAGAGTTCAAGAATTACTTTCTGAATTACGTAGGCGCAGTAAATGTCGATAGAAATAAAAGTTATCTCGGCAGCATCTGGTAAATATTCTTCACGTCCTACCGGTACGGAGATCGATACCATCGTTATTCACTACACCGCGAATGGCAGTCTCGAGGATACGATTGCATGGTTTCAGAATCCTGCGAATAAGGTATCGGCGCACTATGTGATTGGTTTAGATGGTCGTATTGTCCGTATGGTGCCAGATTCAAAGCGGGCTTATCATGCTGGTGTTTCATCATTGAATGGTCGCACCGGTGTCAATGCATTTTCGATTGGCATCGAACTGGTCAACTGGGGTCCCCTCAAACTGCGCGATGGATCATACTTTTCATGGCCAGGTGATTATACGCACCCTTATGAGGGGGATACACCCCAACTGATCGCTGGCGAATACTGGCAACCGTTTCCGGAACCACAGCTAACTGCCCTCGAACAACTGGTACAACTCCTCCGCGAAGAGTACCCGATTCAGTGGATTGTAGGACACAACGAGATCGCCCCCGAGCGCAAGCGTGACCCTGGTCCCGCCTTCCCGTGGGAGCGGTTTCGCCCCAATGTTTGATTGTTCCTAGACATTCCTCAATTCACCCAAATTAGTCCCTACCTAAATATCCTGTAACCCTTGTCAGTAAAGGGATAGCGGTCATTTACAATGACTTGACTTCCCGTATAACCTTGTCTATTGTTCCATCACAAGAGCACTTATCACAAGGATATACAATGAGTTACACGGTATTTAACCAGCGTTTCGGAATCGAGATTGAAACAGCTGGGTGTAAGCGAGACAAGATCGCTCAAGCGATAAAGTCTGTAGTCAATGGAACAGTTTCCCAAGATCCCAGCGGTGCCTATAGCGCAACCCTTGTCACTCAACCCGATGGACGACAATGGCGAGTCCAGAATGACCGATCGATCATGGTGATGCGTGGGACTCAAGGCTCAGAGATTGTATCTCCAATTCTTACCTACGAAGACTTACCGATACTTCAACTGATCATCCGTGCAGTAAAGCTTGCAGGTTGCATACCTCACCGTAGTTGCAGTGTACACATACACGTTGATGCTGCTCCGCATACGGCAACATCGTTAGCCAATCTTGCAAAGATGGTGTACCGGAATGAAGACATGTTGTATCAGGCTATTGGTACATCGGAAGACCGGCGTAATCGTTGGACAAAGCCTCTGGAGCAAGAGTTTATAGATCGATTGGTAAAGCATCGGCCAGATGATATGAACCAACTGAATCGGGCTTGGTATGGTCGACAGAATAACTCACCTGAACACTACGATAGCT
The DNA here is from genome assembly GCA_030247525.1 of bacterium. Lineage (NCBI taxonomy): Bacteria > bacterium. The sequence goes on from JAOTSC010000110.1 coordinate 5,639, forward strand.
CAAGATATCACGGTTTAAACTTCAACAACCTGTGGCGCACGATTCAAACGATTGAGTTCCGATACTTTAACGCCTCTCTAAATACTCAGAAGATTACCAGTTGGATCCAGCTAGTACTGGCCATGTCAGCCAAGGCTCTTTGCCTCAAGCAAACCACACACAACAAGATCAAGACCGATAATCCCAAGTTCAACTTCCGGGTGTTTATGGTTGCAGGATTGGGAATGAAGGGTAGTGAGTTTAAGGTGGCTCGTACGATTCTCCTAGAGAAGTTACCAGGTAATGGCACTTGGCGATATGGGAAGCCGGAAAAGAAACTGGAGGTCGCGAGTGTCCAGTAATGATTGCACAATCCCATACTTCGCTTATGGTGCAAATCTCAGTTTCGAAGGAATGTACTATCGGTGCCCGGGGCATTTGCCCCGGTGTATCGCCTACATCGAGGACTACAAACTCGTCTTTCGCGGTGTTGCGTCGATCGAACCGGCACGAGGACATCGGGTGTATGGTGCATTGTATCTGCTCGACAAATCGCACTTGGATGCACTCGATCGATTCGAAGGATTTCCACGACTCTACCGGCGCGAGATCATGACAATCCGCAAAGCCGGAAACAATCATTACACCGAAGCATGGGTTTATCTAATGAATCCAGATCTATACGGTTACAGCGCACCCGGTAGCAGTTATCTCGAGACAATCATTGATGGTTGTCGTGACTGGGATATCCCGGAATTCTATCGGAAACAAATTATCAAAATCGCAAGGAGAAACCACTAATGGAAATCAAGCACGAACTCGTCAACGAGAATGCGGTCTTTACAGGATCGGCCGTAGAAGTTGTTCATCAGATGCGGTCTCAGCTCTATTTCGAAAAGGCTTTACCCTTTCGAGAGTATTTGAAACAGCTCATTGAAACAATCGAATCGATTGGTGGTCCTGAATTACATAAAACTGTTTTTAGTGATGACGAATCGCTAACTGATGAACAACTGGCAGAACGGTTCATTCAAGGAATCGTCAGTAATGGGATTTTCAAGGAGGCGTGAGCATTCACTCGCGCAAATGTTACACAAACTGCAAACCAACTTATTTCTCGAAAGGAGAAACATCATGGCAAATTCCAAGAAGCAAGTCGGTGATCGCGTTGTTATCACCGGCGGTCCGCGTAAAGGCATCCAGGGGATCATTACAGCGGTATTAGGAGTTAAGGTTAATTTGAGACTCGATGATGGAACAGAAATCCCGGCTGCTGTTGCCTGGCTGGACAAAATCGAATTGCAATCAGATCAACAACCGATCCAAGAAGTAGAATCTTCACCGACACCTGAAACCGAACAGGTTGATTCAGCGGATCAAGACCAAGATTCATGTAGCGGTAGTATGGTTGAGAATCTTATAACCCATGAAGAAATAATGCCTCAGATTGAAGCGTCTGTTTCTGTCGCACAAGAATGCGAAGTTGATGTTGTAACAATTGCTCGCAAACAGAAACGCGACAAAGTATCAGAAGAGGGGGCTGACGACATCTCCGAGCAGAAACCAATTACGAAAATGACTGTCGTAGAGTTGCAGAACCTAGCGAAAAAGCGCGACATTTCAATTGCTCGGACAAAGGCAGATTTCCTTCACATCATCAAGGAACTCGAACCCGAATGTGATACCGAGTCGTTAAAGGGGCCAGCTTTGTTCAAAAAGGTATCTGAACTGCATATCTCGAGGCTCCGGTCAAAGAAAGATCTGGTGGAGTTGTTGTTGATATAAGTATAGCTAAATCAACTCTTCCGGCAGATGCTCCTAAATGGGCATCTGTTTCTTCGTTAATTTTGTTATGAGCTCTTATCATTGATGTAGGTGTGACAAGTAGGATCAACGGATAGTTTACCTACACTAATAAGATGCCCTGATTAAGATCAACTACAGAGTAAACATGCGTCGAACAAAAATCACTCTTAAGCAGTTAGAAGCTTTCCTTTTTAAATCCGCGGATATCCTATACGGTAAAATGGATGCCTCCGAGTACAAAGAGTACATATTCGGTTTACTGTTCTTGAAGCGTCTCTCTGACGTCTTTGAAGAAAAGCGCGAGTTGTTGAAGAAAGACTATACTCACCTGTCCTCAGACCGACTCACTGAAATACTCGAAAACAGAACCAGTTATGGTGATACTATTTACGTGCCACCTCGCGCTAGATGGAATACTCAATGGTTTGAAACAGTGGAAGAGCCCAAAGCAAACAGCGAAACAACAACGTCCCAAGTACTACGTCCAGCCCTCAAAGATACACAGATTGGAATAGGCGAGGTATTAAACAAAGCCATCGCTGCACTAGAGGATGACAACGAAGTATTACACGGTGTGCTCAAAGGCAACATCAACTTTAATGAGCAAGTATCCGGTAAACCTAAAATCAAGAACGACGACCTCAAAGATTTACTCGACCACTTCACGAAGAGTGTGGACGGGTTAGGAATTCCTCTCGTCAATGATGTGTTCGAGTTCCCTGACTTATTAGGTGCTGCGTATGAGTATCTAATCAAAGAGTTCGCCGACAGTGCTGGTAAGAAGGGTGGACAGTTTTATACGCCTCCTTGGGTTGTACGCCTTATGGTTAGGTTGATTGATCCCAAACCAAAAATGAGTATTTACGATCCAACCGTCGGATCAGGCGGTATGCTCATACAGTGTAGTCAGTACGTAAGCGAGCAGGGTGGTGATGGAACTGACCTCGACTTCCACGGGCAGGACAGTGATGGTGGTGTTGTATCAATTGCCAAGATGAATCTCATCCTACACAACTTACAATCCTCGCACATCGAATTCGGCAATACGCTTGAAGAACCTCACAATGAAAAGGATGGTGCACTCATCCAGTTCGACCGAGTGATTGCCAATCCACCTTTTGCGCAAAACTGGTCTCTATCTCGTTGTAAACGTCCTGAACGCTTCCAGTATGGACATGCACCACAGACTGGGAAAAAAGCGGATCTAATGTTTCTCCAACACATGCTGGCAAGTTTAAAGATTTCGGGTCGTGGTGCAGTTGTCATGCCGCACGGGGTACTATTTCGAGGACGCAAGGAACGAGATATTCGAATTGCATTGTTACGTGCGAGAGTAATCGAAGCAATCATCGGACTTCCACCAAAATTGTTCTACGGTACTGGCATACCCGCTGTTATCATCATCCTCAACAAATCTATTCCTGATCAAGAACGTGACTTTATTTTCATGATTAATGCTGATCGAGAGTTCGCAGAGGGGAAAAAGCAGAACCAGCTTCGTCCTGAAGATATCGAAAAAATCGTATACGTTTTCAATAACCGCATTGAAGAAGATAAGTATTCCCGACGTGTACCTATTTCATCAATCGAACAGGATCACGACTGGAACTTAAACTTACGTCGCTACGTAGATAACACCCCACCAGCGGAACCAGAAGATGTGCGGTGCCATCTGCACGGTGGTGTACCGCGAGCTGAAGTAGATGCGTCCAAATCCACTAAACAATTCGAAAAGTTCAAACTCTCCGCTACATGCATCTTTGATGAACTCGATGATCAACGATTAATATTTATGTCTGAAATGTCTAATTCGTCCGATGTGCGGGAACGAATTGAGAGTCAACCAGAATTATCAGATACTCGCAAACGCTTGAACGACGCGCTTGCCGGGTGGTGGTTGACTGCTCGCAACGATTTCTCAGAACTCGCGCCAAAAGCGTATGGCAACACCATCAATTCAACAAATGATTCTCGCATACCATCAGTGCGTGCTGCTTTACTTAAACAGCTTGTAGATGTACTACTACCTCTTGGTGTACTTGACGACTACCAATCACGTGGTGTGTTTGTGAATTGGTGGGATGATATCAAGTATGATCTCAAGACGATAACATCTATCGGTTGGTCTCCCACACTCATCCCGGAACAATTAGTCATCGACAAGTTCTTCGATACAGAGCGCGATGTCCTGGTTGCACTGGAACAATCCATAGCAGAATCTGAGGCAGTAGTCGCTGAGGCGGTGGAAAATGCGCAAGCAATTCTCGAATACGAGTCTGATGAAGAAGAAACAATCACTCCCGCTCTTATGCTTAGTGAACTGACAAATGAGATCGGCAACGATGAAACTGAGAAGACAAAGGTGCTACGTGACGCGCGTGAAATTCTCAAAGCAGCCTTAGCGAAACAGAAGGAGCAAAAAGATGCACACAAGAAACTTAAGGAAGCACTCACACTGAAAGTTGAATTCAAGCTCTTTGGTGTCGAGGACAAACTAGAAGAAAAGAACAACCTACTCGAATTGGCTGAAAGTGAACTTGCTGCTGCTGGTGGTCCGTTACCAGCTACACCAACTCGACGCTCTAAAGGACAGCCCAAAGCCACGGAAGCCGAGAAAGCCGAGTTGAAAAAGCGCAAGGCACTTACCGAGGACGTGGCTACTCTTACAACAACCATCGCTAGCTACCATGCACTCCTTGAAGAGATTGGTGGTGTCGTTACAACGGAAGAAGCTCAAGAGTTAATTCTGCAAAAGCATCACGATTTAATAGCAGGTTGTTTGGAACGATACGTGCAGTCCGAAGAGCGAGTACTATTCGGAATCTTCGAAAACTTGTTCGCGAAATATTCTGTCAGTTCTAAGGCTTTGGAGGATGCACGACAAACAACGCTTGATGAATTGCAGGGGTACTTAACTAAGTTGGGTTACCTATGACTTATAAGAATACACATTTGGAAGACCTCTTAGACTCGACGGTTTCTGGGTATTGGGGTGAGGATTACGCTACAACTAAGAGTCGCAACTTATGCCAAGTTATTCGCAATGGTGATGTTGGTAAAAATGGCTGCATAGACCAGAATGACTTGCCCAGGCGATGGTTTAGTAATTCAGAATTAGCGAAAGCTTTAGTTCGTAAGGGCGATTCCATTCTTGTGTCATCAGGGGCATACACCGGTAACGTTGGTCGATTATCTGACAGCTCAAAGAATAGGTTACCCGTTATTGCATCCAATTTTGTGAGGAGACTGCGTTCAAAAGAAGGTGTTCGACCCGACTGGCTTTATCACTTACTGCGATCAGGAGATATTCAAGCTCAGGTGCCTGCTTATGTTGGTGGAAGTGCGATGCCTAATTTGCAACCAGACTTCTACAAATATTGTCGAGTTCCTGTCTGCCCTTCACCGCAAGTTCAGGACATAATAATTCGAATAATCAACTCTATCGATTCCACTATCGATCAAGCAGAAACACTGCTTGCAAAGCAGCAACGAATCAAGACTGGATTAATTCACGACCTTCTTACGCGAGGTTTAGATGCTCAAGGTCGTCTCCGGGATCCTTCAAATTACCCAATTGTCTCAACAAGAGTTGGGAATATTCCTGCTGAATGGAATCTGTCAACCGTCGGCGAAGAATGCTACCAAGTCTGTGTTGGAATAGTGATTCGTCCAACACAATACTACTCTGAGACTGGTCCCATAGCACTGCTGTCTCTTAT
>JAOTSC010000111.1 GCA_030247525.1 bacterium
GCATAAGTCATCGTTTTCTCCTCCGTTAAGACGGGCTGCCGGTTGGTGGGTTGGAATTGCCGCTGCCACTGCTACCACCTGGGTTTGGTGCTCCGGTACTGCCTGAATTCCTACTATCGTCTACGGGTACTCCGGTTGCGCCGGGTGCAGCAGGATCCTCCGGCGGAAAAGGAATCTTCAACTCAAACTGATAAACGGTTTTTCCTTGTATTTCGACTCGCTGCACACTTTGAATAATCGTATTCGGAAAGAGCTTCGAAACGTCGTTGATCCTCGCTCGAGTCAGCGATTTCCCCATTACTGTAATGCCGTCTTTGGCGTTCTGAATCGATTCCAGCCAAACTGAACCTATCTTGCGGGAACTAATGTCGAGTTCCAGTAAAAGCTTGCTCCAGCGTTGCGAACCTGCCGACAGTGAATCCGAAACTGCAAGCATTCGCTGCATTTCCAGTAGCAGAGCATTCTGTTGTTCGAGTTCGGTACGTAACCACTGGTTTCCTTGTTCTTGTTGTTTTCGTAAAACCAAAGTCGATTTGTTTATCTTGACAGCTCGACTCTCTTTCATTGTCGAGAAAGCAAGAAATACGGTACTGACAAACAACAACAGGAGTAATAAATAGCCGTGCCAGGCAAAACTTAACACGCGTTGCGATCGTTTTACTGATTCAGGTAACAGGTTCGATTTCCAATAACCACTTGGGTCAAGCAATTTCAACGCTAACCCGATTGCGACAGTAAATTCAGGAAGAATCGATCGCTCTTCTTCGGTCAAACTGTAGTCGTCGCAGCCGCCATTTCCCAAAATCTTCACCTTAACTGCCGGATACTTCCGTTCAAAAAACTCTTTCGCTTCGATTTGAATTACTTGACCGGAAAGTGCTATCCGATGGATTTCCGCTATGCCAACTTCGTCCTGTTCTAAGAGTATTTTGCTTGCCAGCGTTTGCAACAATGCCGGTGAGACAGAGCCGGTTTGGATCAACGGTGCAACAGTAATAACATCGCTGCCATGCAGAATGATAAGATGAGTGTATTCCCGCCCGATGTGTATTAGAACAGTGATTTCTTGTGAGGCTGCAAGCCATTCCCGGTTCATTAAACCGACCAGCGATACTTCTACCGGGTCAATGAGACTGTATCGCATCCGAGGATTGCCCAGCGACTTTCGCATCGCTTCCAATCGGTTGATGAATACCATTTCATCACGGTGAACGATACACCAGGAAGGGGCGCCGGCTTGCAATTCTACGTGTGAGTTATTCGCGGTAACTGTTTCGCCAATTTTCGCTTGCGCGACACCGCGAATTCGATCCACTAATGTGTTCGGTTTGTCGGAGATTTGTGGTTCACCAGCGTTGAAGAAACGGACGTTGGCAGGGGCAATCGCGATTCCCAATTTTGATTTCATTAATGGAAGCCGCGCCAAAGCTGAGTGCAACAGTCGCTCATCGTCTTCTGGTGCTTCTCCCGAACCGACCATCCCGGCTACCGAAGCTTCTAAATCGGCTCCGAATGGTGATAGGTCAGCAGTCGGCATCGAACCGGTTAACGAAGTTGGACCCCCTTCAACCGGTGAACTTAAAGTTAACCGCTGGATCGAGAAAATGGCGATCCCGTGTTTGTTGCGGATGAGATGGGCGATCATTAAATCTTTGCCATCGGCTTGAAATCCGATCGCGTGATTTCCCGTTGGATATTTGACCGCACCTTTTGCCGTGAGCGCCATATTAGAGTCCCGAAAGTAATTCCTGCATACGCTTCTTGTTATTCGAATAGTCAAGTGCGGATTGGGGAGCGATTCGCCGCAACTGAACCAATCGTTTCAAATCCTGTTCGATGGTTGTCATTCCATCGGCAGATGACTCATGAATCATTTGATAAATTTCGGTGGTATTACCATTCCGAATTGCTGCCCGCACCGACGAATTTATTACGAGAACTTCTTTTGCTAGACAACGCTTGCTATCCAAGGTTGGAACTAATTTTTGCGATATGACACATTGTAGAACATCGGCAAGGCGCATCCGGACACGGGTTTGCTCAAGTTCTGGCACTTCTGCGATGATGCGGTCGATCGATTCGACGGCAGAGGCGGTGTGAAGAGTTGAGAACACTTTATGACCGGAGTCGGTGATATCGAGAGCGGTCATTATCGTTTCCGGATCACGCATTTCACCTATCACAATGATATCGGGATCTTGTCGAAGAGCTTGAACAGCACCATCTTTGAACGAACGTACATCACGTCCAACCTCACGATGGCGGACGATGCAGCGCTGCGATTGATGGATTGTCTCGATCGGCGAAGCGATAATCACGATGTGAGCATCGACGGTTTTATTGTTTGCGTCGATAATCGTATCGAGTGTTGTCGATTTGCCGGAACCGGTAATACCAGTGACCAACACCAATCCCATTTTTACATGCTGGAGAGATAACACCCTGGCAACATTCGGATGAAGTTCCAACTCCCGGAATGAGCGAATCGAACCGGCAATATGTCGCATATTCAGCGCGAGGTTGCCCATGTCGAAATATGCGTCAGCACGAAACCTTAACCGCGCCGATTCTCCCATGTTTGTTCGACTGACTTCAGTTGTATAGGAAAAGTCACAATTCCGGTTATCCCAAAGAATTTCAAGCTGTGTTTCATCGAGCAGGTTTAAGATGAGAACATTCGTTTGATCTGCAAGAAAACGTCCAATCGACTGTTCGGGTGACTTCACTCCATGAATGCGGTACCAGATATACCCATTCGCCGAATCGCCGCCAAAATCAATGTCGCTGGCTTTCATATCCGGCATCTTGGTTACCAATTCCTGCATCATCGAATAGAGTGGACGTCGCTCCCGCCAATCCATTTTATGCAATACCAATGAAATCTGTTTGAGTCGCTCGAGTCCATCGGCAAATGGATCGATTTCATTGAGTACCGAATCGGTAATTTTTTCTAGTTCATCATTCATCAGTCGACCGTCCCGTAAACGGTTCTTCCGGCTTGACCGAAAATCGGACTCGTAATGGTTACAGTAATCGATGCTTCGACCGGTGCCAAAGTATCCTCAGGAGAAAAATCGGATAATGAAAAGTAAAAATTCGTCCAGGCTGGACTTTGGGTATCGGGATAAATTAATGAAACATCGCCGTTAAGCTGACCGGCGGTCGATTGGACAAAGAACCGGGTTCCAGCCGAAAGTGGGTGGTCGTAGATATCGGCAACGTGAACGCTAAACCCTTGTGTTCCGCCATTTTCTATCTCAAATGAGCTGGGATCGATATCAATTGTGGCTACACCTCCGGTCCACAACAACGTACCAAAAATCGTATAAGAATGGCCAGTCCAATCAACAGTCTGGGAAAAGACCCGGGACCAACCCGATGTCGAGAAGGGATAGGGATTGCCGCTCTGGAGCAGAACGGAAGCCCGTCCGAAATCATCAGTTATACCTTGTGCTTCAATAACGCCGTTTTCCGAGGAGAAATACACATTTGTACCAGCGGGAACCGGATTGGAGTAACGGTCGCCGACGATTACATAAACCGTATCAACCATACCCATAACACCTAATGTCGGGAAATTAATATTGGCGAAACCGAGTGTGGTGTGCACTGAATCAGGCGGTCCGGAATGAATGGTCATCCGAACTGGCCGGGCGCGGATTGTATCCTGTACGGTTGCAAGAATCTGAATTGTTCCCGGACGGGTTCCTGAGAACAATGCGCAAACTGCCCGTCCATTCTCATCGGTTTGAGCACTATCGTTGCCGAGATACTCACCACCGCCAGTTGCCCCTTCGATTTGGAAGTGCATCGTTACCCGATTATTGATGTCGACTGGAATGCTGCGTATGTCACGCGCTTCAAAAGTTAATCGAGCGGTTTCGACGGTACCGGTTTCGCGAACGGAAATGCTCGCAACATCCGATCCGATGTAGATAATCGATACCGCTTCACCGGAGGATGTACCGGATGTATCACCACTGCGAATTAAACGCATGGTAGGCATGTTAGCAAGTTGACCGGAGTTGACTCGCACATCAGTGCGTTGTGTAACATAACCGCCGCGTGAAGCTTCTAACGTTACATTCCCGGAGAAACTATCACCCACAGCGAGTTCGAGCTGAAAGTGTCCCGTAGAGTCGGTTGTCGTTGTTTCATTGTACTGTAAAGTTCGAATGAGCACACTGGGAACACCGCGCGAAGTTATCTCGTCGACGACTGTCCCTTCGATGGTTGCACTGGTCGGTGACACTCCATCTTCGCTGCTTTTGCAGGAAAAGAATGCCAACGGAAGTAAGATCGTAATGAGGATTTGCCGAAATTTCATGGTCAATTCCCTTCCCGCAATCGGGTTTCCAGATCGCGAATCCGGTCGTTCGCGCCGCGTAACTTTGCAATGATAATCCGAGTTATGTTAAAAACGAACAGCTTAAACAAACGCTCTTCGCGACGTCGGAACCAATCAAGTACTCGTTCCCGGTCGAATACTAAACAGTCGCTATCCGATTGAGTACGAACAGTTGCCACCCGCGACGAACTAAAAAAGGAGAGTTCGCCGAAAACTGCGCCGCGCTTGAGTATCGTGTATAAAACCTGAACGTCGTGGCTCCAGATTTCGACGGAGCCGTCGAGAATGACAAAAAAATTGTTCGCCGGTAATCCTTCTTCAACTACCAGAGAATGCATGGGATACTCTACTTCTCGGCCAAGTTGCAGAAACGATTCACGCTCGTAATTCGAAAAACCTTGTAACAATCTGCCAAAATCTGTGTCTTGGTAACCGGCACCCGTAAGCCAAGCAGGGCGGAATTGGTTTTGTTCTGAGTTTTCCATTCTCTCCCCTATTCGTCGGTTGTTGCCCCTAAAATCTCGTCAATTGTGGTTACGCCGGATTTCACACGGTCGAAACCCGATTTCCGCAATGTTAACATTTTATGGGAAATCGCAAGTTCGCGGATCGCCTGTTCGTTGATATCCTCTTTCGAAGAAATAATGAGTTCACGCAAGTCTTTATGAAAATAGAGTGCTTCATGGATTGCTGCGCGACCTTTCCAACCTGCATTGCATTTGGGGCAACCGACCGGCTTGAAAAATGTTGTCGAACGGATTTCGTCGTCGCTGAATCCGGAAGCTAATAGCACTTTTTCATCGATCTCATTAGGATTGACTGGTTCCTTGCAGACTTTACATAACGTCCGAACCAATCGTTGTGCGACGATAATGTTAATCGCATAAGCGATGAGAAATGGTTCTATACCCATCTTGAAAAGTCTGGCAACAGAAGAAGGAGCGTCGTTAGTATGCAAAGTTGAAAATGTCAAATGCCCGGTGTTAGCAAGCTTAATTCCGATTTCTGCGGTTTTCTTGTCGCGCATTTCGCCGACCATGACGATGTCGGGGTCATGACGGAGAATTGCGCGAATCGCCATATCGAAATCTAACTTGTCGCTAATCTTGATTTGTCGAGCGCCTTTGATTAAATACTCGACCGGTTCTTCCACGGTAAGGATACATTTCTCCGGTGTAATTACATGGTAAAGCGCACCCATTAGCGTTGTCGATTTACCACTCCCGGTTGGCCCGGTGAGAATCACCATTCCTTGCGGCGCAGAGATTGCTTTGATGTAGTCAGCTCGCGCTTGCGGTTGAAGTCCTAACTTTTCAAGATCAGTGATGACCTTTCGGTCGTCGATTACACGCAAAACAATGGATTCGAGTTTGCGTTCAAACTCTTGGCCGACAATCGGAATAATCGAGACCCGAAAGCGCATCATGTGGTCGTCGATTTTACGTTGGACAAATCCGTCTTGTGCCATATCCCGTTCGAACCGGTCAACATTTTTCGTGCGATCTTTGAACACCGCTGCAATCGCTTCCGGCTTGATTCCTTCCTGGCGGTACCATAATTTCAATTTGCCATCGAGCCGGAAATAAAAATCGGAGACATTTCCCGACTGCGGGATAATGTGAATGTCGCTTGCCCCTTGTCGAACCGCTTCGACCAAAGCACCTTCCACTAAATTCACCAGCATCGATTGATTGATTTCAGCGTCCAAAGCCTCTTCGTCGACAGCACTCTCTTCACTTATCACTTCGAGTTTCGCGTTGACGTCTTCGAGGATTTGTAAAAACTCGTTCTTCACAGGATAAATCTGTGCGATGAGTTGCTGGAGTGAGTCTAACCGGGTGTAGGCAATTTCAAAGCGCTTTACGCCAATCGCGGAGATTAGATCCGGTAGATCGCGTTCGGTTGGATCGGGTGACAATAATAGTGCAGCACCACCAGTAGCGGAAGCGGGAATCAAAATGAGTTTGCGGTCGAGTAACTGATCGCGGTTTTTTTCGTTCAAACTCTCGTAAAACGATTTGATCGCCGATAACTGCTCAATAGTAAGAGGAGCGACTTCGATATCAATGATTGGGAAGGCGTACAACTGTGCAATCGTACTGTACACTTTATCACGGTGAGCGCCGAGTTCAGTTACTAATATCTCACCCAATCGCCGCCGTCCTTTTACTGGCTCTCGCGATTGAATTTCGATAGCGCGTTTTAGTTGCTCGGTGTTGATTACCGATTTTTCCACCAGCATCTGTCCCAACCGGGAGCTGGTCGTCAGTGGCATTACAGTTGATGAAGTTGCACTATTCATTGTACTTTGACATTGACCTTACAAAAAACATGGGACCGATTCTCGAAGTGGAAAGACAATCCACTAACGATTACGTTCCCGGCATCTTTGGACGAATAACAGCGGTTTCCGAAGACACAATTGTAATCGCTGTCATCACAACCATGATCAACATTGCGATCATTACTTGAATCAGATCAATGATTGTGCGCAGTTTGTAAGTTGTCTCTTTTTCATAATAATTCGCGACTTGCAGGGCAGTTTGCCTGATAGTTCCTGTTTCTGCTCCGCTCCGTAAACGTGAGAGTGCATTCTCAGTGAAGACTCCGGTCGCCTCCAGCGATTCCACCAAACCTTTACCTTCCTTGAGCATCATTGGGATGGCTACTTCTTTAATTTGACGTTCGATGTACCGATTGTTACAGGCTTCGGAAGCGACCCGAATCGCTTCGATGTTTTCGCCCGAGCCGCCGTACAAAGAGTAAAATACCCGACAGAAAATTTCAATGGCGGTTTTGTGGGCTATTCCACCGATGACCGGCAGTCGTATCAAATAACGATTGACTAAGAACTTTCCTTGATCGGTTCGAAGGAACGCGACAATAGCAACAACCGGGAGAACTGTAACAACCAGAAGAATCATCAAGTGGTCGCGGAGGAAATTGGAAAAATCGAGAGTCGCTTTCGTCATTGGTGGCAATGGAATGTTGAATCGCTGGAACATCTCTGCAGTTTTTGGGAAGATGTAACCGACATAAAACATCACTGCGAGTGCCAATACTAGCACAACGATCGCCGGCATTATCAGCGCACTCTTAAGATTCTTTTTAAACTCGGCGGTGCGCTCAAGAAACTTTGCCGTCGCTTCGTAGATGTCAACCATATTACCAGATTTAGAGGCAACACCCAGCATATATGACGTGAACTTTCCTAATGCTAACTCATGTTTTCCGAATACTTCTTTGCCGTCTTTTCCTTCGCGGAGGTCCTTGCTAATCTCGCGCAATACGTCTCGCAGTGCTTTGCTCTGAAGGTCGTTGGATAAAAGATTTAAGATTTCGTCGTAAGGCAACTTCTCGCGTAATAAATCCGCCGATAACCGAATGAACATTACAACGTCGGTGTTGGCTGGTTTCGCTTGAAATTCAAAAAGCTTTGGTTGGATCCGAATAACTTTGAAGCCAAGTCGCTCGAGGGCAGTGCGTACTTCAATTTGGGCATACGCTTTTTGCTCGCCGGTAACAGGTTTGTCAAGTCCGCGTTGAACTTTATACAGGAAGGTGCGTTTTTTTTGAACTTCGGTTAGTTTAAAACGGTGTTTGGTAGAAAGTTCCTGGGCGCGCTTTCGTGCCTCCGATTTCGAACCGGCGGTGATAATCCCTTGCACCAGCTTGCCAGCCGGTGTCAACCCAAGATAACGGTAGTCAAAGCCCACACTTCCTCACGACGAAGGCGTTCCTACTAAAATGCAATATACATCGGGAAACATTAGAACTGAGAATCGGTTTCAGTGTTTGAAAATTTTTCTCAGATCGCAGTTATGAGAAGGGCGAGCCCAAAATGGACTCGCCCATTCGCAATCCAATCAAACGATTATCGGGTAATCGTCGGGGTCGGGACAGTTGTAGCGGTGATTCCAGTATATGTCACCACTGCGCCTTCACGACCGGTTCCGGTTAAGGTATAAGTATTCACGCCGCGAGCGGAAATGACAAACGCGTCATTGTTGGCATTCGACCATGTCAAGGTACCGGCGGCGACACTCTTGCCAATAATCGAGAAGTCAAAGTTGGTGTAATCGTTCTGAGCTGCTGGTCCACCAAGCGCTGTAGGCTTGCGTACCCACTGCTGGGAAGCACTGATGATTCCAAGACATTCTTGAACAACTGCATCTTCGTTCGCTTGCTTGGCGCTGCTACCGAAGAGGTTGATTCCGACGACAACGGCGATACCGACAATGATCACGCCGAGGACGATTAACAATAATTGTTGCTGGCCCATACTATCCTCCGATGGTTTAATCCGTTGGGATTACTGTTTTCTGTGAACCTCGATAACTCCGGCGGAAAATGCCGCACTTGGAAAAAGTTATCAAGGTCCCGCGTCTGCTGGGATCGGCACAATTTTAACCGTATCCCCGAACTTCGCATAACGCGGTGGAACATCCACGATTCAACATAAGAATCGGGGAAACTTGTTTGCAACTACTATGAAAAGAGCTGTTATCTGATATGTGATTTGTGAACACTTGATAATTCGTTGTTTATAATATATTAGATGATCTGTGTCACTCTGGCTATTGGGTTCGAACTCTCATTTGTCTAAGCCCGACTGTTGCCATAAGTCACCTTGACGTTGCTCCATTCGTTGCCGCTCGTCTTGAAGTCCTTTGCGCGTCCGCATCTCTTTCATCCGAGTGACGAGATCCTTCTCCAAACTAACTTTCAACAATATCACCAACTCTTTGTTGGCATAGTTAACCCGTTCGTATCCGGTGAGATAACGAATCCCAAGAACCCACGGTGGCAAATCTCTTAGAAATGGTATTCCTTTACGTGATTCGCTTTTCTCGGTTGAATACAATCCGCCGATTGCTGCCTCTTCATTTGGCAGCATCAACAACGATGTGCTCGCTTTCGATTTATTGATGGTTGTTGTTAGTGCGCTAACATTGCCGGTTGAGCGTTCTACGTCAAGCTTGAGATGAACAAACGTCACATCGTTATCGATGTAGACAGTAGGAGTAACTGTTAACATCGTACCGGCAGAAATAAAATTATCGATGGTGTTGCCGGCGAAGTCGCGGGTCTTAATCGAAAAGTCCTGTCCCACATGAACACTGCCTTGACGACCAGCTCGGACGCGGATGAGCGGATTCGCCAGAATCGTACCCAGTCCCTTATTTTCAAATGTCTTTACTATGCCGGAGACCGAGAGTGTTTTATCGACGGTTTTTTGAATCGAGATCGTGAAGATGTTGTTATCGGTGACATTGCCTACAACATCCTGTGATGCAACTGCATTAACCTCACCGGATGAAAGTGTACTCCAATTGACGCCGACTTCGCGCAATGCATTGCGATCCGCTTCAAAAAACACCGCTTCAATTGTGACTTCACGGCTGGTAGCTGTGATGATATCAACATCTTTTCCGAGCTGAGCGTCTTTCACCAGTGGGTCGTATACCCGAATGAAATTACTCTCCTCTTCGTACTCGAGTTCATTCTTCTTACTGATTAGCTCCAATGCCCGTCGCCAACTCAAATTCACGATTTCGACGCCAATTTTGCCAACCTTTCCGCTATTGTCGATGATAACTTTGTTGCTCGTACGAAGGGTTATCTCACCCATCAGTTTCATCGCTTGATCGATGGGCAACGTTTCTGAGAATGTTACCCGGTCGTCGGTCACCCCGGAATTTGTCCACTCCTGTCGCGGCTGGGTCTGAGCCGATGCAAGCGGAACCAGTCCAATCGCGAAAGCAATTAGAAGCGGAATCGTCAGGAAGGTTCCTGTAACGATTGGTTTTGATCGATGCATCTCACTTCTCCTGTTGAAGATGAATACCCGGAACTACCGGATTGCGAACTCGATTACTCATTCTTGAAGCTCGCTTCCATTGTTGCGAACAAATAAATTCACGAATCGACTAAACATCGCGATCAAATTAGGGAATTCGATCAAAAGCGGTTTCCAACCACTCACTTGTCAAGAAGATCAAATTTATCACCCAAAGTTTGAACAACCGCTCTTCATGTTGTCGAAAAAATGTTAAGGCATCACTGACATTGTAGCGTACAACTCTCACTTCAGTTTCAGCGATCAACTTAACGGAACGCACATTAACATTCAACAATGAGGAAGCACCCCATGAATCTCCTGGCGAGAGCAAAATCACATCACGACCTAATCGCTTGACTGACATTTTACCTTGCACCACGAATAAAATGCCGCCGGAACCAGGATTCTCCCAGAGATACTCCTGCCCTTCGGAAAACTGCAACTCGCGTCCTAATCCCCGAAATACTGCATAATCGGCAGGTTTCCAACCCTTTAACAATCTCGGCAGCGGTTCTTCATCGTTTAATTTCTTTTCCTCGATTTCTGTCATCAAACTGCGCAGTCGTTCGAGATCAGATTCGGCGCGTTGTTTGGCTAAGCGAGTACTATAATTCTCTAATGCATTTCGTACGGTAACATCGAGTTCTTCCAACAATACCGGTTTTGCCAGAAAATCGTAAGCTCCTCGTTTCATCGCCTCCCGCATCATGTCACGAGTATCCAATCCTGTAAAGACGACGATTGGCAACATCGCTTTCCGCCGTTGCAGTGCATCGATGAGCTCAAAACCATCCATCTCCGGCATTGCTAAATCGGTTATGACGAGGTCGAACGGATCGCTATCGAATCGCTCTAATGCGATTTTACC